>DASTJX010000045.1:0-5677 GCA_035716265.1 Nitrospira sp. | reverse complement strand
GACGCAGGGGTCGAAGGTTCAAATCCTTTCGCCCCGACCACACTTCACGTTGTATCGACGAGATTTGGTTGTGCTCAGGAAGTGATCATTCCCGATCAGTCTCAGCGGCCAGCTGCCTCGTCGGATGACTACGCGCCTTCTTCCGCATTCGGCCTCCCTCTCTATACTCAAGTCTTGATTGCCGTCATCTGCGGCACGGTCATCGGCGTGCTTGCGGGCCAGGAGCCGTATTTAGGCGGTCTGCGCAACGAGCACCTCGGCCGCGCCGGCATGTTCGTCATTCTGTTGCTGAAGACGCTCGCGATCCCTCTCATTTTCTTTGCGGTGCTCGATGCCTTCGTCAGTACGATCCTTCCCCTTCGCCAGGGCACGCGCCTGCTTGTCATCTGCCTGATCAACGTCTCGGTCGCGATGACGATCGGTCTTGTGATTATGAATACCTGGCAGCCGGGTCTTTCCTGGTCCAGGCATGTCGACGAATTGCTGAACCTCGCCTCAGGCTCGGCGCCTTCCGGTGCCCCGCTTGCCGGTGGTGGTACTCCGCTGGAGGAGATTGCCTCCTACATCCCCCGAACGATGCTCCAGCCGTTTACGAGCAGCAACGTCATCGGCGTCGTGATCCTGGCGCTCGTGCTGGGAGCGCTTCTGCGGCGTCTTCGCGGGCCGGAGGAGGCGCCCCGTCACAGCGTGGAACCACTGGTGCGGGCTATTGAGCGCATCTATCGCTGGCTCGTGCGTGTGCTCTGGTGGATCATTCGCTTGGTGCCGTTTGCGGTGTTCGGCGTCCTTGCCTCCATTGTCGGCCGGGTCGGCCTCGGCGTCTTCTCAGCAGTGTGGATCTTTCTCGCCGCCATCCTGGTTGGCTTGCTGTTCCACGCATTCGTCTACTATCCGGTCGTGGCCTGGCTGGTGGGAAAGAAATCGCCTGGTATATACATCGGCAAGGGCGCAGACGCCATCATGACTGCCGTCTCGTGCAACAGCAGCCTCGCGACCGTGCCGGTGACGTTGCGCTGCCTCGATCGCATGGGCGTGGCGCCGCAATCCGCTCGGCTTGCCGCCTGCGTCGGTACCAATCTCAACAACGACGGCGTCACGCTCTATGAAGCGATGGCCGCGCTCTTTCTCGCGCAAGCGCTCGGCTACGAACTGTCGATGGGGCATCAGCTCCTCATTGTCGTCGCCTCGATCATGGCCGGCATCGGTGTAGCGGGTATTCCTGAAGCCGGTCTGATTGTCCTGCCGCTCGTGCTCTCCGCCGCGGGCTTGCCGAACGCGGTGATCGCGGCCGCCATTCCGCTCATCATGACCGTCGACTGGATCCTGGCGCGAGTGCGCTCCGGCGTGAACGTGATGAGCGACATGCTGGTGGCGATTTTGCTGCACGAGCTGGAAGCCAAGAACCCCACCGGGACCCAGACCGTTTCTCAAGCTGAATGTGAGCAAACGAAGCCCGGCATTGTGCGTGAGTAAGTGGCCGCTATCGAATCACATTGTTGAAATTGCAATGGCCAGGTGAGATTGTTTCAGATTACCACCCGGCGACCGCTCCTCCTGTTTTCGACTTCAGGCCTCCAATGCTATGATCGCCCCGGATGTCTCATCTGAGAGGCTCGCATGGCAACTGAGGTTGGCAAAGTCGCGTCCCTCTGGCGCTATCCGGTCAAGTCGATGCAGGGCGAGGAGCTGTCTGATTCCGAGGTGACCCAGCATGGCTTGTTGGGCGATCGGGTCTACGCCCTCATCGACGTCGCGGAGGGCAAGGCGGCATCGGCCAAGAATCCGGTAAAGTGGCCGACGCTTTTCGGTTGCAAGTCGCTCTTCGCAGAGCCGCCGAAAAAAGGTGCTGCACCACCCGCGGTCAAGATCACGCTGTACGACGGTTCGACCACGTCCAGTCCCGAGCGCGACTGTCATCAGATTCTGTCCAAAGCGTTGAAGCGCACGGTCATCCTCGCGGTAGCCGACCGCGGCTGGATGAGCGGCGTCCATGCCACGCTGCCACCCACCTGGACCGGCAAGGCCGAGCAGTATTGGCCCGATGTGGCTGGGCTGGACCGGCGGGATACCGTCACCGAGTTCACGCTGCCGCGTGGCACATTCTTCGACGGCGCGACCGTCCATCTGATTACCCTTGCCACGTTGATCACGCTGCACCGGGTCTATCCGAAAGGCCGTTTCGAACCCCTGCGCTTCCGTCCGAACATCCTCGTGGCCACCCCCGAAGACGTGCAAGGTTTCGTCGAACAGTCCTGGATCGGCAAGACGGTCAAGATCGGCGAGGTGCAGCTCGCCATCACCGGCTCGACCGGCCGCTGCGTCATGACGACGCTGGCCCAGGGCGACCTGCCGAAAGACAACGGCATCCTCCGCACGGCTGTGCAGCAGAACGAGGGGAATGTCGGGGTCTATGCGCAGGTGGTTCAGGGCGGTACGGTCAAGCGCGGGGACCGCGTGCTGGTCGGTGGTTGAGACAGTGGCGGCTTGCGCCGCGATTTCGATCCATCCTCAGGTTTCTTCGGCCTCCTCGACCGAGTTCTCACTGAGCGAGGCATAGTGGCGTGCCCAAGTCAGATACATGTGTCCACTGCCCTGCATCACCTCGGCTCCCTTCAGCAACTTGTCGACCACCTCGCAACCGTTTCCTCCCGCCGCGAGGTCTGCGGCGCGGCGTTTCATTGCCGGGCCTAATGCGGCCATCAATGTGGCCATCTCACCGATGAGTTGCCACACTTCATTTTCCACGGGATACGGGTGGGCTCCTGTCTCCAACCCCTTTCCACTTGCTGGGTCTTTCGCTCCGGAGGGGTGCGGATACAGGCGCTCGAGACGATCGATGAGGATCTGCGCTTCCGGTGTGCTGGCCCGTGTCGGTTCGCTGGACGGGTGATCCCAGGCCAGCGTTTGGATGCCTGCTTCGGTGAGCGTCATGCGGATGGTCTCCACCATCGCCTCCACGGTCATATCCGACCAGGGCCGCAAGTCTAACACCCGCTCCTCGGGATTGAGTGGGGGCGGGCTGTCATGGATGAGCATCCAACAGCGGTCGAAAATCGTTGTGCGAAGCCCGTCTGGGATGTTGAGCGCGGGCAGGCGAGAGGTGCAGAGTGCCGTCACCAAGAGCACGAACTGAAGATCGGGCATGTGGGGACGATGGAGATCTAGCGTCTGCATGGTGGTGCCTCCCGTCATTTTCTTCTCAGAGCGCTGCGTGGATGTCGAAGAACGCGTCAACGCTTTCGAGCAATCGCGCTTTGATTTCGTCCCGTGTGCCGTTAATGACGTGTAAGGTCATGTGTCCTTCCGATCCGTCCGGTAGTGTGACGGACACATTCGGATGCGCCAGCTCGGGAGCCGTGCCCTTGTCCATCCGCATGCCATAGCCCAGCGTGTATTGCGAATTGACGGGCGTGAGAGGTTCTGTGTGATTGGCCATGGATGCTCCTTCTGCCATTGGCAGTGTGTTGAGACGGGTGACAACGCCGTTCATTCCATTCCGTGTTTGCGCTGTAGGTCATGCCGACCCTCCTCCAATCTAACCCGTGGAAGTGAGAAAGAGCGCCGCAGGGGAGTTTTCTCGGACTCATGCCGTTTCCAATCGCCGCCGCCGGCTTCTGGTTAGACTCATTGCATCCAATACCGCGCTATGCTCCACCGTCGAGGTGTTCCTTGGGCATGAACGCGTCAAGTCTCGGTAAAAACTTCACAGAGTCGAGACTCATCCGACACCTCACTCTCTCGCTGTGAGCCGCAATCGCCGCGGTGGATTTACGCCTCTTGCAACACCGCCTTCGCCGCTTTCCTCTCCTTCGCCTTGGCGGCGAGTTCGGCCAACAGCGCTTTCGCGGGTTCGCTGACGTATTCCTTGAACGCAAACCGCTCGTTCGGCTTTTCGGAATCACGCATTTCCTGCAAGCCTTCCATGCTGTCCTTGCCGATCTCGAGGATGCACGGCGTATAGAGCTGGACGTAGGTCGGGCCGATTTCCCGGGCAATCAAGACCGCATTGCGGATGACTTTCTCGACGACCGAGGGCTTGCTCACCGTGCAATTCACGATGTAGTGACAGCCGGATTCCCGCGCGATCTCGGGGAGGCGGACTTTATCGAAGAGTTTTCCGACGGGGGCCATTTTGGCCACGAAGCCCTTTTGCATCAGGCCGCTTTCCTGCCCACCGGTATTGGCGTACAACTCGTTGTCGAAGCAAATGGTCGTAAACTTTTCCTGGCGGAACCAGGCTTGGAGCGTCATGTCCAGGCCGATGTCCACCGTCGCGCCGTCTCCTGCCAGCACGACCACATCCTTGATGCGATTCGGGAAACGGACCGTCAAAGCCCGCTTCAGGCCGGAAGCCACCGCGTTCTGATTGCCGAACAATGAATGGATGTTGTGGATGGCGACATGCGGAAAGACCAGGCTCGTGCAACCCGTCGAGCCGACCATGACGGTATCTTCGGGGTTGGGAAGCGCGGCGATCACATAACGAAACGCCATGGACTCGGGACATCCGGCACAGAGCGAGTGTTGTTCAATGAGTTCCTTCGAGCTGCCGATATCTTTCCATCCCCGGTCTTCCTTGCCATACGTGGCATGGTTGACGAGGTCCTGATAATCCGATGGCATGATGTCGTAAAGATCCGGTGATATGGTAATGCGTTCCTTGCTCATGGTGTCTCCTTGTAGAAGTCCGTTGTGCCGTTGCTTGGCAACTGTACGAATGTGCTCTACCGCGAAGTGATGTATGCCGCCACCAGCGCTCCTGACATGCACACCAAGAACAGTGCCAGCAAAAGCTCCGGTGCCATGTGACGAATAAAGTCCATCTGCGGCAACCCTCGATCCACTTGCGTGCCGAGGCACTGTCCTCGCCATGAGGGATGGCATTCGCCTCCGGTCATGCGAAAGCACGGCACGTGGTGTAAAGATATTCGGCGTAGAAGCGGCGGAGACCAGGAAATCAGTCGCGCAGGAAGGAAGGAACGCGCGAGGGACAGGACAGTCGGCGTGCTTAATACGTCATAGCTTCACGCTAAGCGCTATAGACACAGGAGTCAAGCGCTATAAAGGGTACCTTATCCAATCTGCTCATTATATCGCTTGACTCCCTGGCCCATTGCGCCCAGGGTTGCATTGACGTGTAAGCTCCGTTGACTGTCCTATCCTCCCGCTTCCTACTGCTTCCCAGCGAGACCGATTCCCCAGTCTCCGCCGTCTTTGCACACGGGGTGCCCCTGATTCGTTTGCCTGTCCGGTGTTCTGATCCGCTGATGGAGGCGGCTAAGGCTCCGGTCACTGCGTCAGAGGCTGTTCGATTCACGCTCGCATTCCATAGAGAGGAGTGAACCATGCTCTACTATGCACTGGTCTTTTTGACGATCGGTCTGATCGCCGGCGTCCTGAATTTCAGCGGAGTGTCCTCGGTAGCAGTCGAGGTGCCGTTGGTGCTGTCGTTGATCGGGATCGTGTTGGTCGCGATGTACATGTTCAAGGGACGCCCCGCCCGGATTGCGTGACGGGAGGCTGCGGAGGAGGATGTAGTGAACGCTGATCGACTCAATGCCACCATGAATACACGGCAGCGTGAGGAGGTGCACGATGGTCAGGGAAAAGGGTTCGAACCCAACAACGCCGGGTGTGTCGGCCGGCACGTCCGGAGCCAGCCAGGAGGATGAACAGT
>DASTJX010000044.1:0-5311 GCA_035716265.1 Nitrospira sp. | reverse complement strand
GGAGATCCGGATCCGGGAAATATCGGTAGTCGTGCGCCTCTTCTTTGCTTCGCATCACCGCCGTCTCACCACGATCCACATTCCACAAGCGTGTCTCCTGCCGGATCGTTCCGCCCTCACTCAAGACCTTCGTCTGGCGTGTAATTTCATATTCGATGGCATCCTTGACGAACTTGAAGGAGTTGATGTTCTTCAACTCGACCTTGGTGCCGAACTCTTGTTGGCCGGCGGGACGCAACGATAAGTTCGGTTCGCACCGGAAACTCCCCTCCTCCATGTTGCCGTCACAGACCTCGAGATAGATGAGGACTTCGCGGAGGCTTCGCAAGTAGGCGACGACCTCGTCCGCCGATCGCATATCCGGCTCTGTCACAATCTCCAACAGCGGCGTGCCGGCACGATTAAAGTCGACCACGCTGACGCCTCCACCCGCTCCATGAATATTTTTGCCGGCATCCTCTTCCAGATGGGCCCGTTTGATCCGCACGCGCTTGTTCGCCTCTCCAGCTGCGATATCAATCCACCCATGTTCGCAGATGGGAGCCTCGTATTGGGAAATTTGATAGCCTTTCGGAAGATCGGGATAGAAGTAATGTTTACGGGCAAACCGATTGTGCTCGCCGATCTTGCAATTCAAGGCAAGACCTGCCCGTACAGCCATCTCGACCGCGGCCTTGTTAATGACCGGCAAGCTGCCTGGTAGACCGAGGCAGACGGGGCATGTCTGACTGTTGGCAGACAGCCCGAACGTCGTCCCACACCCGCAAAACATCTTCGACTGCGTCCGCAGCTGGGCATGAACTTCAACGCCGATCACGACTTCATAGGCGCTTTGACTGTGACTCTGCTGCAGAATCATCGCAGCTCCGTTCGCATGATGCAGCGGAATATCACTTACGAAGTCCGTCGAGCGAAAGAGAGGAGAAGGAGCTATCGCGCTTACCGTGATCCGTGCAAGCGGACGTATCTCCAAAGACTGGAGGCCTCGTTAGCTTTCACTCCGCGTCTGCTCTCGCTTCATCGCCTCGCGACCGGCCTCAAACGCTTCACGCAACACCGACTTTCTCGCCTCAACGTACTCTTTGCCTTCATGGACGGCTTCTTCAAGCCGTTGCCCGGCCTCGTTGGCCGCTTCGCGCAAGGCGTCCTCCGCTTTACGCGCGTACCCTCGTAGCTGATCTCGTGTCGCGCGTCCGGATTGTGGCGCCAACAGCAACGCGGCAATCGCTCCCAATGCCGCGCCACCAAGAAACGCGAATACTGCCCCTCCTCCCGATCCCTGTTCATGCCCCATTGTGTGGTTCTCCTTCTTGACGATAACGATTACGCATCACCCGGGTTGCGGCCTTGACGCCCGCCACAAGACTCGCGACATTCGTCAGCAGCGTGCCGCTCGAGCCTCGCATCACATTGTGAACTTCCTGCACCGACTCACCCACCTCACCAACCGCATGCAGCAGCACGGACGCATGCTCGACGCCATTCCTGGCCTGATCGGTCAATACATTCACGTTTTGGGTCACGGAACGAAGGTCCGACGCCAGCGCCGGAAGATCCGCATTCAGCTTCGCCACCAGCAGTTCGGATTCGGCGACCGTTTTACGCAGGTTGATCAGCACCGGCACCAAGAAGCCGACCAGGACGGCACATGCCGCGGCACCGAGACAAGCAGCCAGTTCAATGAGCGTCATACCAACCTCCGGGCTACAGGCGAAGAGCGCCTTCCGCTTGTGTTCATCGGACAATGGCTTTCTTGAGGTGCCACTGTGTGGACTGCTCGTAGGCATGCGCAGCCCTGAGCAGCGTCTCCTCCTCAAAGGGGCGCCCGATCAACTGGACGCCGATGGGAAGGCCCGCCTTGCTGAATCCGCATGGCACTGCAATCGCCGGCAATCCCGCAAGATTGACCGAGATGGTGTAAATGTCCGACAGATACATTTGCAGAGGATCCTCGCTCTTCTCGCCCAGCCTGAAGGCCGGTGTCGGTGTGACCGGCGTCACAATAAGATCGACGTCCTTGAAGGCTGCGCGAAAATCCTCGCAGATCAGCGTTCTGACAGCCTGCGCTTTCCCGTAATAGGCATCGTAATACCCCGCGCTTAAGGCATAGGTGCCCAGCATGATACGGCGTTTTACTTCCGGCCCGAACCCTTCTTGTCTGGTTTTCATGTACAGGTCGACGAGGTCCTTCGTTTCCTTTGCACGCAGACCGAATTTCACACCGTCATAGCGTGCAAGATTTGAACTGGCCTCAGCCGTAGCAATCACGTAATAGACGGCAACGGCGGCATCCGTCCTTGGCAAATGAATTTCCTTGATCGTCCCGCCCAGGTTTTTCATTTCGTCTATCGCCGCCCGAACCGACGACTCGACTTCCGGATCCAGGCCATCGGCGAAGTATTCAACGGGCACACCGACATGTAACTTTTTGAGATCCTTTTTTTTCAGCGCTTTCATGTAGTCGGGAACTGGCAGATCAGCGGAGGTGGAATCCAACGGGTCGTGACCAGCGATGGCGCCCAGCAAAAGCGCCGCATCCGGCACATCTTTGGTGATCGGACCGACCTGATCCAATGATGAGGCAAACGCCACGAGACCATAGCGCGACACTCGTCCATACGTCGGCTTCAGGCCCACCACGCCGCAGAATGCCGCCGGTTGACGGATTGAACCGCCGGTATCTGAGCCGAGTGCCGCCACACACTCATCCGCCGCCACGGCTGCGGCCGCGCCTCCGCTCGAACCGCCGGGCACGTGCTGGAGATTCCAGGGATTCCGGCTTGGACCGGACGCAGAGTGTTCGGTGGATGATCCCATGGCAAATTCATCGAGGTTCGCCTTCCCCAGGAGGATGTAGTCCTGGGCCCGCAATTTGGCAATCACCGTTGCGTCATACGGCGGGATGAACTGCTGCAACATCCGTGACGAGCAGGTTGTCCGCACTCCCTCCGTACAGAGATTGTCCTTAATGGCCAGGGGCATCCCCGTCATTGGCTTGGTTTTGCGCCACCCCTTCAAGCGCTCGTCCAGCGCGCCGGCCTGCGCCAGGGCGGCTTCCTTCGTCTCCGTCACATAGGCTTTGACTTTGGGCTCCACCTGCCCGATCCGGAGGAAATAGGCGCGCACGATGTCCGTGGCCGTGACCTCACCGGCGGTGAATTTCTTCTGGAGTTCGCAGAGTGAGAGCTTGTGCAGGGACATGAGCGTTATCTCGATTCGACGATCTGATTCTTTTCGTTGACGCGCACGATCCTCGGCGCATGTCTTTTTATTTCCTCATCACCGTAATACTCGTAACAAAAGATGATGATCTGATCCCCCACGGCCGCTTTGCGCGCTGTCGGCCCGTTCAACACGATATCGCCGCTGCCCCGACGGCCGCCGATCGCATAGGTCATGAAGCGCTCGCCGTTGTTCAGATTGGAGCATACGATCGCCTCATACGGGAGAATCGCGGCCGCCTCCATCAGATCCTCGTCGATCGTCAAACTGCCTTCATACTCGAGATGCGCGCTAGTCACCGTGACGCGATGAATTTTCGATCGCAACATTTGCCGGAACATCGTTACTTCACCTTGCCTCTCATGCGATATGTTACCGGTCCTCAATAATTTTCGGCACCGCAAACCCATCCCCTTCTCGTTCCGGTGCGTTGGCCAAGGCCTTCTCGACAGGCAGCGACGACCGGACGATGTCATCCCGGAACGCATTCACCTGCCCAAGTACAGCAGCGGTCGGCTCAACACCAGTTGTGTCGTACTCTCTGAGCTTTTCGACGTGCGTCAAAATCTGGCTCAGTTGCTTGGCAAACGCTTCCTTCTCAGCCGGGGTCACCTCCAGCCGGGCCAATTTCGCGACCTTTTCAACATCTTCCAGAGTGATCTTCATCGCTCAATCATTTCGTTAGCGAATGTTCAAACCTGGAGCCATTTTCAACACGACTTTCTCAACCGCCCGCCCTGCGCACGCCGAGACGTGCACTTTTTACCCAAGCTCACCCGTCCACCCCGGCGTGCTCTGAAGCACGCCCTTCACGTCTATTCCACCGTCACACTCTTGGCTAAATTCCTCGGCTGATCCACGTCCGCCCCCCGCAGCACCGCAATATGATAGGCGAGCAGCTGCAAGGGAATCGTGAACAAGATCGGCGACATCAAGGGATGCGTATCGGGGATGGTAAATACCGCATCCGCCGTCCTACCCAATTCTCGCTCCCCTTCAGCCACGAGCGCAATGACCGGTGCCCGTCGCGCCTTGACTTCCATGAGGTTGCTCACAGTTTTTTCATACAGGCGATCTCGCGGCGCCAACACGACCACCGGCATGTCCCGGTCAATCAGCGCAATCGGCCCATGCTTCATCTCGCCGGCTGCATATCCTTCCGCATGGATATAGGACACTTCCTTCAGTTTGAGGGAGCCTTCGAGAGCGATGGGATAGTTGATGCCGCGTCCGAGAAACAGAAAGTTGCGCTTTTTGTAGTAGCGTTTGGCGATCGCGACGATTTCCGCTTCGCGTCCCAACACGCCTTCGACCAGCGAGGGCAGCCGCACGAGCCGATCCAGCCATGCCTTCCCGTCCGCCACCTTCATCACATTGCGGACGCGGGCCAGGTGGAGCGCCAGGAGATAAAGTGCGGTCAGTTGAGCCGTAAATGCCTTGGTAGACGCGACCCCGATCTCCGGCCCGCAATGGGTGTAGAGCACTCCGTCAGATTCGCGGGCCAACGTGCTGCCGACGACATTGACGATGGACAGGACCCGAGCGCCTTTTTCCTTGGCCTCCCGCGCGGCGGCGAGCGTGTCGGCAGTTTCACCGGATTGGGAAATCGTGATGAAGAGATCGTGCTTTCCGACGAGAGGGTCGCGATATCGAAACTCACTGCCGATATCGACCTGGACCGGCGTCCGGACCATTTCCTCCAACAGATATTTGCCAACCAGCCCGGCGTGCCACGACGTTCCGCAGGCGACGATCCAGATTCGATCCACGGCCAGAAACTCGCTTGGCGTCAGACCGATGTCGGCGAGGTCCGCTTCGCCGGTTTCATACGAATAGCGGCCGCGCATCGTATCGAGAATCGTCTGCGGCTGCTCGTGGATCTCTTTCAACATGAAGTGAGGATACCCGCTTTTCTCAGCCGCCGAGGCGTCCCATGTGACACGCGAAGTCTTCCGCACAACCTCTCGGCCTTCGGCGTCGATGACCTGCACGTCGGATTGCGTCACGCTCGCCACATCACCTTCTTCGAGATAGATGACGTCTCGGGTATGCGCCAGCATCGCCATGACATCCGATGCCACATACGATG
>DASTJX010000043.1:0-2238 GCA_035716265.1 Nitrospira sp. | reverse complement strand
CTCGCGGTGTACGCATGGACGGTATTCATGACGGCTTTGCGGAGTCCGAGCCGCCGCGCGATGATCTCCACCACCGGGGAGACGCAGTTGGTCGTGCAACTGCCGCATGATAGAATGGCGCCGTTTTTTTCATCATAGACGTTGACCCCAAAGACGACCGTAGGAATATCGTCGTCCTTTGACGGCGCCGACAGGATGACTCGTTTTGCACCGGCATCCAAGTGCTTGGAAAGATCTTTTCGGCGATTGAATTGCCCCGTGCATTCGAAGACGAGGTCGACTTCGAGTTCGCCCCATGGCAGCCGCGCGGGGTCTCGTTCTGCGAATACGGGATAGGACCGGTCGGCCATCATCAACGAGCCGTTTCGAGCCGTGACCCGGTTCGCATACCGGCCGTAGACGGTATCATGATTTAAGAGGTACGCCAGGTGGTCAGGTGGGCTCAGATCATTGATCACGACCACTTCGAGCTCGGGATTGGTTGCCAAGATTTTAAAGGTGGCGCGCCCGATCCGTCCCAACCCATTGATGGCAACTTTCATCACTCCCTCCCTCTGTCCTGGAAGATCGGATCAGGCCGCAGCCGGTCGGCTCACAGCCAGCCGCCTCTTCTCCTCTACTTCGCGGTGCGCCGTATCGAACGCCTCCCTAAATTGCCGGATCCCTTCGTGCTCCAGCTGCCATGACACACAGCGCAGATCGATGCCCGCTCTCGACAGGTCTTGAATCGTCCGAGCCGCCTCTTCAGGCCCTTGCTCAATCTGATTCGGCTTCACCTCTCCATGGTCTGCAAAGGCCCGAATGGTTTGTTCCGGCATCGTGTTCACGGTATCGGCTCCGACAAGGGGCTCGACGTACATGACGTCGCGATACGATGGGTCTTTGACACCCGTACTGGCCCAGAGAGGTCGTTGCAGCGTTGCACCCTTCACCGCCAACCGGTCCCATCGTTCTCCGCTGAACGCCCCTCGGAACGCTCGGTAAGCGAGCTTGGCAGAGGCCACAGCCGCTCTTCCTCGCAGCGCCGTAGACATCGGACGCCCTTCGCTCGGGCGGTCCTGTTGTATGAGCAATTGGTCGACAAGTCGGTCGATGCGGCTGAGGAAAAAACTCGCGACAGATCTCACATCTTTTAACGGTCGTCTTTCGGCCGATCGACGTTCCAATGCGGACAGGTACGCTTCAATCACCGCTTCGTAGGCCGGCAACGAAAAGAGCAAGGTGACATTGACGGAAATGCCTTCATAGAGCAGCTGCTCGATGGCCAGGAATCCGGCCTTGGTCCCGGGGACTTTGACGAGCAAGTTCGGACGATCGACCAGCTCATGGAATCGCCGCGCTTCGCGCATGGTACCGGTCGCATCGTGCGCGAGGTGCGGTGAGACTTCAAGACTCACATATCCATCAACGCGAGCGGAGGCGTGAAAGCTGCCAAGGAAAAGATCACAGGCTTCCTGGACGTCACGGACCAGGAGCTGCTCGTAAATCTGTTCGCTGCTACGACCTTCTCGAGCCAGGCGCTGGATGTCGGCATCGTAGTCGCCGCTTCTGAGTGCAAGGGCAAACGTCGACGGATTGGCCGTGACGCCACGCAAGTCTTCCTCGTCAATTCGGCGTTTCAAGTCCCCGTTGCGAATCATGCCGCGGGTCAGGTTATCCAGCCAATAACTTTGTCCGCATTGTTGAAGCTCTGACAGACGTGACATCATTCCCTCCAGCAAGTGTTGATTCTGGTTTTAAGAACGGGCGCTGTACACTCAGAGGCTCCCTAGCCGTCGTTCGGTTCTGATTGACTCTTGCGCGCGATCGTATCGAGAGGCGGGAGGAACGCACATCAATGGTCGTGCGGTTTTGGAAGCTGAGCCAGAAAGAAGTCATGAGCCACTTTACAGCCCCGCTTTGAGCCGTGCTTTCATGTCAGCCGTCACACGACGGGCAGATCGGTCGTACGTTTCCCATGGATCTTCCCGAAGATGCTTGAGCCTGGCCGGCAAGTTGGCCACCGTAAAATGATCGGACGGCAGCGTCTCGGAAAGCTCTTCCCAGGCGATGGGCACAGACACGGGTGCTCCCGGCTTCGCCCTGGTCGAGAATGCGGCGATTGCCGTAGCTCCCCGAGCATTGCGAAGATAATCAATAAATATTTTTTCTTTCCGGGCACGTTTCGACATGTTCGAGGTGAACCGCTGGGGAATGGTCGAAACCAGATGCTCGGCTACCATTTTCGCAAAGCCCTTC
>DASTJX010000042.1:0-8959 GCA_035716265.1 Nitrospira sp. | reverse complement strand
AACGACCTCAGCGAATTGAGCAATGTCGAGGAGCTCGGGGACGAAGTGAACGAATTGCTGATCTCCGTTCAGGGTAATCTCTCCAATCATGCACTCGCATCAAGAGCGATCATGCTGCGGGAGCTGATCCCGCGAGTCGCCACGGCCAGAAGCGACCTAAAAACACTGCGCGCAACGCTGGAAAAGATCAGTGAACTCTCCGCCACACGAGACCAGTCTGAATTTGAAGAAGCGGGACGTCAATCGCAACGAATCCGGGAACTCGAGGAGTCGATTGAACGGGAGATCCACGCCCCGCAGTTGCCTGGGAGCGCCAAGACCGGAGCCAATATTGGGGTTGCCCCCACCGCAGGTCCTGCGATTGGGCGCAGCTCAAAAACCGGCACGGACATCGGAGGTATCGGATCGAGCGGGCAGGATATCGGAGCTTCACCCCGGAGCAGTCGAGAAATCGGACACAGCGGCCCGTCCGGATTTGAGATCGGCGCGACCGGCCGCACCGGTCAGGCGATTGGAGCGTCCTCGCTTAACCAAGAGACGTCGTCCGACGTCGGTTCGACCTTGCAGCGGTCGACCGTCGGTTCGACCCTCTCCGATTCAACCGTCGGATCCAGTATCAATTCATCCACCATCGGCTCCGACCTGCGCGACGCCTCAGTCGGTTCCTCTCCGGAAAATTCATCGAGCAGATCTAGCTTAAACAACCGTTAGCGTCTACCGGGTGAGAGGTGGCATGGGGGCCCAGCTCTCCCCCCCGTCCCGGCTGCGGTAAAGGCCGCTGCCATTGGTTCCTGCGTACAGGAGGTCGGGGTCGGTCGGGCTTTGCACAAGAGAGCGGACGTTGGTTGTGGAAAAGCCGTTATTGAGTGTCTTCCAGGTCATCCCTCCATCATCGCTGCGATGTACGCCATCTCGGCCGGCAAGATACACGACTCCTTTCTTTGTGCGATCCAATATCATCGAGATGATCATCTGATCCGAAAGCGATTCGCCGATTCGGGACCAAGACCTCGCTCCATCCGTCGTCTTAAACACACCGGAAAGCGTTGCCGCGTACACGGTGTCTGGCTCAAACCGATCAACCTCGATGGATGTCACATTCAGTGCCCGTGATGTCTTGACCATTTCTGGAGGCACCAGGCCATTATTCATCTTCTCCCAATGGATTCCTTCGTTCACGGTTTTGTACACGCCACCGCTCGTCCCGGCATACAAGATTGATGGACGCGTAGGGTCCATACCGAGTGTCACCACCATCAGGACCTCTTTCATGCCCTCCATCCTCTTGGTCCAGCTGCCACCGGCGCTCTTCGTCTCGAATATTCCCATGGTGGTCGCCACGAAAATATGATTGCTATCAAAGGGGTCAAAGACGAATTGGTTGACGACCGATGAGATGGTCGCATCGTCCAAACCTGATCGCATGGAGGTCCAGCGCTGTCCTCCGTCGTGACTTTTGTAGACGGCGTCTCCCTTTGTCCCGGCATAGACCGTCGCCGGATACGATGGATCCACCGCCATGGATATCACGCGGGAATGGCTCATCCCTTTTGAAATATTCGCCCATGTCTGACCGCCGTCGCGCGACTTATAAATATAGTCATTGGTCGTCACGTAGATAATGTCGGGGTTCTTCGGGTGGAGCTGGATAACAACGATTGGCTCGTTCCGGTTGCAGGCAACAAGCAAGATGGGAAGGAACAGCCACGCCGCAGTAGATCGCTTCATGGACCGATTGCGGCGTGTGGTGGCGCCACTGATCATCGATAGTTCGTAAACTGAAGGTCGATTCCAAAATCGCGTCCACGAAGCAACGCAATCGCCGATTGCAGCTCGTCTTTGCTCTTACTGAGGAGTCGAACCTGCTCACCTTGTATCTGGGCCTGGACCTTCAGTTTTGAATCCTTGATCGTCTTCGCAATTTCTTTCGCCTTCTCTGAAGCCAGTCCGCTTTGAATCTTCGCTGTTTGCCGTACGGTCCCGCTCAGCGCCGGTTCGATGTGACCATACTCGAAGGCCTTTAGCGAGACGCCGCGCTTCACGCATTTTCCTTTGATAATGTCCTGAACTGCCTTCAGTTTATATTCGTCATCTGAGAGGACCACGAGTTCCTTTTCTTTTTCTTTCAAGGTGATTTCCGTCTTCGAATCCTTAAAATCGAAGCGCTGCTTGATTTCTTTTGTCGCCTGATCGAGTGCATTTTTCAGCTCTTGCATGTTCACTTCTGAGACCACATCGAACGAGAATTGGTCGGCCACCTTCGCCTCCTCTCACACGGTCAGCAACATCCTGTTCCTTTGGGCAACCGGAAGCCGCCGTCACACTCGTCATGAACCATCGTAGGCAGGCTCCCAGCCGAACTGCCCCCGGTCATTACGACGATCTCACTGCTCGTGAACGGTTGCTTCAACACGACATAGCCGTACCATTGCCTCATGCTGTCGCTCAATACAATCAACCCCAACAGCGCAACCACTGCAACGAGAACCGCGTCGAGGTAGAGCGCGACCGCATCCTCGGCCGCCGATGCCGCGGCCTTCCTCACGAACATCCAAAACATTTCATACGACCCCGTCAGCGTCACTACGCCGACAAACATCATCGGCAACGCCGTGATCCACAGATAGGAAGACTTCCGCATCTTGATCAGCACCGTGGTGCCGATGCAAAGTGCAAGCGTTCCCAATAGTTGATTCGCTGCACCGAACATCGGCCAGATGGTCGAAATGCTGCCTGTCCCAATGAGATACGCCCAGGCTCCGACGACAAAGCCACTACTGGACAGCACGCCCGGCAGCCAGTTAAACCGACGAAACGGCGGATAAATACGGCCAGCCATTTCCTGAATGAGATAACGGGCCACGCGAGTCCCTGTATCAATGGTTGTCAGGATGAACAACGCCTCGAATACCAACGCAAACTGATACCAATAGGCCATGAATCCAGCCATGCCGGGCAAGGCTGAGAAGATCGAAGCCATTCCGACAGCGAGAGATACTGCTCCGCCCGGGCGTCCTGCGACATTCACCTCAACCAATTGAGACAGCTCTGCGATCCTTACCGGAGGAAACCCCATCATGGTGAGGACATCGGTGGAAGCCTGCGTGTTGATTGCGAGATAGTCGCCAGGCACTAGCACTGTGGCCGCGATCAACGCCATGACGCCGACGAAACTTTCCAACAGCATTGCGGCATAGCCCACCACTGCCTGTGATTCCCGCTCAATCATCTTCGGCGTCGTCCCCGACGACACGAGCGCATGGAAACCAGAGACCGCTCCGCAGGCGATGGTGATAAAGAGAAACGGGAAGAGGCTGCCAGGTATGATTGGCCCCCCACCTGCTGAAAATTTGGTCACGCGTGGCATCTCAATTGTTGGTGCCATCAGAACGACGCCGAGGCCCAGCAACAGCACGACGCCGAGTTTCATGAAGGTCGAGAGATAGCCACGGGGCACCAACAACATCCATGCGGGCAGAATGGAAGCGAGAAACCCATAGCCAGCCAGCAGCCACACGAGGGTGGCCTTCTCGTATTCGAACCAGGGCGCAAAACTCGACTGTGCCGCGACGCGGCCGAACAGGACCGTCATGATGAGTAATGCCACGCCTAGGATTGAGACTTCGCCCACCGCTCCCGGACGGAATTTTTGAAGATACAATCCCATGAACACGCCGATGGGAATCGTCATCGCAATGGTAAATGTCCCCCAGGCATTGTGATAAAGCGCATTGACAACGGCGAATCCCAATCCTGCCAAGGCGACGATCACAATGAATAGGACCGCTACGGCCGTGGCGGTCCCGGTGAGAGTTCCGAGTTCATCATGCGCGATCTCGGGTAGCGAGCGGCCATTGCGTCGCATTGACGCTACCAGAATGATGAAGTCCTGTACCGCTCCGGCCAGCACCGCACCGATTACCAGCCACAGAAACCCAGGGAGAAATCCGAATTGCGCCGCCAGCACCGGCCCGAGCAAGGGCCCGGCACCCGCAATGGCCGCGAAGTGGTGGCCGAAGAGTACGACCTTATTGGTGGGATGAAAATTCACTCCATCGTTCAAACGCACGGCCGGAGTGAGCCGACGATTGTCTAGGGAAGCGACGCGACAAGCGAGCCAGCGGCCGTAGAAGCGGTAGGCCAGCACATAGATGCACGCCGCGGCGATCACCAACCAGAGACCATTTACCTTTTCATGCGGAGATAAGAGGCCGGTCACTACGGCAAGCGCACCGGCACCGAGCAGAGCGATGAAGGCCCACAGTCCGAGTTTCAACATGGACATGGGGGCAATCCTAGCACAAATAGCGGATGATCCGACCCGGCGATATGTGACGACTTGGGGCAGACGTACAGATCTTATGCGGTTCGATTGAGCTGTAGATGTCTCTCGAAGTTGTGCCGAGAAAGCGCCCCGCACGGCCGGATGCATCGACCGGCGAGGCGTTCACTCGGTCAGCGGAATTATCCCTCGATGACAATCCGTCGGCACTTCGCTTCTTCACGCTTGGGAAATGAAACGTCAAAAGACCATGTTTAAGTAATTTTGCGATGCGCACAGTCAAGAGGTAGGCTTCCAAGCGATGTTTCCAGGCCGGGGAGTCCTGCCTTTGGGAAGGAGATCCCGTTAATTGATCCCCTCTGAAGAGGGAGGAAATTCTCGGCAAGAGCACGGGAAATTTCCGTCTACTTTCCCATCGGGCATCTCTTTTGACCCTTCGATCTCAGCTCCCGGCAAGACGTATCTGCCAAGGCCCTGTATATGCAGCGGAAACACATGCCCTTCTTTGTAGGTATTCCTCTGGCCCCTGCATTGCACAATTCCCTGTCGATAGTGAATTCTAGCCAAATTACATATCTGCCAAGGAGACGACCATGACACCTTTGATGCTCATGACACTACTCAGCCTCGTCCCCTTTCCCATCCTTCTTATTGCTCTCTTGGCTGGACGCTGGTTGCAACCAAACCATCAGGCGGTGGTGCAGTATGTGATAGCGCACGCGGCCAATCAGCAGGACGGACCATACCGATGACGAATCAACGTCACCATTTTCGGATCCCGGTCGCCCGACGCGGCCTTGTGACGAAAGGCCAAACGACGGCCCTGTGTGACATCATAGACATCACCGAACAAGGGCTGCATATTTCCACGGAATTGCCTCTGACAGTCGCTGAAACAGTTCGCACTGAATGTCAGCTGGACGAAAATTGCGTTGTTCACTGCGAACTGCTGATCACACATGCCCAGCCTCCTCGCTTCGGCGGCAAAATTACACACCTGCTCCCGGAGCATCAACAACAACTTGTCTCGTTCATTCAACGATTGATCATGTCCAATATGGCAGGGTTGTAGCAATGTTTTCTTGGCATGTCGGTCGTTCAGACAGTGAAGCATCACCCTCGCAACTCGTGCCTATCTCGTGCTTGCTTGGCGTGGTGGCGTTGCTCAGCTCGATCACGCCGGTGATGAAGTACGTGCTTCAACACAGCGGCCTAACCTTTTTGTCAATCGCCAATGGGAGAATCGTCATTGGCTTTCTTTTTTTGACTGGGATGACGGCTTGCTGGGATTGGAAGGGTTTGCGTGCCTTGAGCATCTCAGACGGGGCACGGTTCGCCGCGCTTGGTTTGCTCGGCGTCGGATCTTACGTCGTAGCTGCTTATGGCCTCTTATACACCAACGTCACACACTATGCGCTGATTTATAGCCTACTGCCGACGTTCACGGCTTTCTTCAGTTGGTGCCTCTCAAAAGAGCAGGTGTCATGGTCCGGTCTGGCCGGCATCCTTCTCTCATGGGCAGGGTGCGTGGCAGCGCTGGCCATGAATCTCGAAGCAGGGGCGATCGAGGTGGGTTTTGGAGATCCGCTCGTGCTTCTCTTCACGGTCATGATGGCGGCCCATATTGTCATGAGTATGCACATCGTCAGACGTCATGGGGTGCTGACAGCGAACACGGCCATGTTCGGAACCAGTGCCGTGTTGGTATCGGGCTGTTCGATCGCCTGGGGTGACCCAGCGCCGGCGGCCGATTTGTCATGGAATGTCTGGAGTGCCGTACTTTTCATCGGGCTAGGGACGGCCGCTGTCTTTCTCTTGCGCTGCCGATCCCTGCAGTCGTTGCCGCCTGCAACCGTAGGCGCCTATCACAATCTCATTCCTATCTGCACCATCGCGATCGCGCACTGGTATCTGGGAGAGCCACTCACGGGGCCGACCGTGATTGGAGCGCTGGCCGTACTCCTGGGGACTGAGCTCGTCCGCCGGAAGCCCCCGTTAGCCAGCGTGCTGCCTGCGGTCTTCAAGAAAAGAAGCGGTGACAGAGCCGTCTCGCTGGTCAAATTGGCGGTAACCGCCCCGCGCGCGGCCGCTCAAAGCAGGGTCAGGCTTGGTGAATGATTTCCCCTCTAAGGAGGGATACATTCGGCCACGACGACACAGTAGACTCACGTCACGATGAACGAGATCAGGCCCTATTGCCGCGGGCTTTATCGCCTGCCCTTGCGTTACCCCGCAATGTACTGTGTGACATCCACGGTTGGGGAAGGGACGATTTCCAATCTGTCGGCTGTGGGATGCTCACTTGAAACGGATGAACCGCTGTTGCAGAATCAACAAGTGGCACTCCGACTCCTTCTTCCTGATCAAAGCGAATCCCTGCCCATCGACGCAGCCGAAGTCAAATGGGTCAAAGGCAGACATGCCGGCATCGAATTCGTCGAAGTGGACCGCGAAGCGAACTTGCGCTTGCATGCGTTTGTCTGGGACAAGATGATCGAGCGGATTCAGTTCCTGCAGCAGCAGCGTTCAGGATCGTCCTAGGACTCAGATCTCTCACTGCCAGCCGGCTTCTTTCCGAGGATCGCCAAGCAAGCCAGGCCGATTAAGATCCAGACTAACTCCCTAAAACGCCGCAAAAGCGCGAAGGTCATTCCCGTCAGGTCTGAGTACCCGAAGGCCTTCAGTAAAAGCAAATTCCCTCCATCCTGGGCGCCCAAACTCCCCGGGATGAAGAATGTCCCGCCTTTGATCAAGACCGACAGGGCCCCGATCGCAATGGCAGACAGGAGACTTGTTGGCCCACCGAGGAAGTAAATGATCACGAAGACTTCCACTGCTTCAGCGAGCCATCCCAGCAGGTACAGACCAGTCGAAGCATAAAACACCGATTGATGATGGGCATAAAAACCCAGAATCGTCCTGTCGAGCGACCGGAGTTTCTCGGCGCGCGCTTCAAGAAAGGCAATGCGAACACCAAGCCTACGACATGTCTCCAGCAACCACGTAAACAGTCCGCGTCTTTGCACCAGGACGAACGCGGCAATCCCGCACGACAACAAGGCCGCGCTCAACAGTCCCGCAGCAGTCATTTGAAAGGACGATCCGGCCGTCCCCAGCGTCCAGAAGGCCAACGCAATTCCAATCAGGATGAATATCACCTGGGCGATCGTCATGATCGTTTTGGCAATCACGACCGAAGCAAGGCCCTCGACCATCGGAATGTGGTGCCTTTGAAGGAGATAAGCCTTGAGCGGCTCCCCGCCGATATAGGCAGTAGGCGTCGTCATATTCACCACTTCACCGGCGGTCCGGATTAAGAGAATTTTGCCAAAGGAAACTCGCTTCGCCGCTGGCCCCAAGACAATTTTCCAACCATAGGCTTCGAGCACATACATGATGACAGATGGAATGAGCATCACGAAGAGGGCACCCGGCCCGAAACGGGCGACTGCCTCATAAAGGTGGGCGGGGCCTATATGCCACACGAGGAAAGACAGTGTGAGGAGGCCGACGCCCAATAGAAGATATCGGAACACGGTTAGGCGGGTGGAAATGGCCAGAGGCTTTGCTCTGTCGTGACCAGAAACTTGGAAACCGCGAGACCATGGTCCGCACTCACAGTGGCCCATCGCGTGATGTCCACGCGTCCAGAGGGCTGAGCAGCAACCTGCCTTGTGATCGTACGGAACGGCCAATAAGAGTTGCACTCCCGCATCACCGTGAAGGTCTCAACACGATGCCAGAGGGTCTTACGATCCACAGCATGACTACCGCAAAGACCATCGATCCGACCGCCGCAATCCAGAGAAACCATTCCAGTTTTCCAAACACCGCAAAGAGCAGTACGATAACGGAAAAATCCCTGCTCGCTAGATTCTTGAGCATGAATTCGGACCAGGCCGCATGCCTCGGGGAATTCCATTCGCGTCCTGTTGTAATCTTTTGTGCCTTGTTCACCAACGCAAAGGAGAGGGCGTTGCCGAGAATGGCAGCGGCACCCAGCACCGGCCCAAGCCAAGCATATTCGCTGCCGGCCGTTTTCAAGTAGACCCCGATCCCAATGCCGCCGAAGATTGCCATGTGCACGACGTTGTCCAGCGTCATGTCCAGCCATGCTCCGAAAGGAGACTCAGTAAATGTAAGGCGGGCGACTTCGCCGTCGCTGCAGTCGATGACTGCCGCCAATTGGAACAAGAGTGCGGCGGCGACACCGGCGGTGTAGGTGCCCAAGGCAAATCCGGCGGCCGACAACAGTCCGATAACGGTGGCCGCTAACGTGATCACATTAGGGGACCATCCCATCGCAATGAACCAGCGCGTACACCAACGGGACACTATGCGATTGAAGTAGCGGTCAACGAATCCTTCGAACTCACTTTTTAACGATGAGTACAATCGAAGCTCTGCCCGGTGAAGATCTTCCAGCGTGACAACCGGTTGATACCAGCATGAAGGATCGGCGCCGGTTGACATCACTCGTACGCGGCCATCGACGATGGCCCGCTGCAACCAACGACTGATCGGAACGCTTTCCGATTTGCCTGCCAGTTGTGCCGCTGCACTCAACTCCGTTGCCGGCACCACAAGAACGTCTGCAAGCCCGTCACTCGTTCCGGACGATACGTCGCGTAGCCATCTCTCTTGAACCGCCGGTTGATCCGCGCGCTGAGTGACGAT
>DASTJX010000041.1:0-2130 GCA_035716265.1 Nitrospira sp. | reverse complement strand
CAAGGGCTCCGCTGGCTTCCCCGGCCCGCACCATATGAACATAGATGGAAGAAAAATCTCTGGGATACCGCTCGAGCACGGCGCTGTACGATGCCCCACCGCGTATCGCTTCCCGGACGTCCGCGAGGAGACCCTTCACTCCCTTCTTCTCGGTCTGGTCCATGAGCACGCCCAAGGCGTCGACGAGCGGCAGACCCGCAACCAGGAGGGTGGCCAGTTGCCTGGTCATCAGGGCTACGTCGGTCACGGTCAGCACGGGGGACCGGGCGACACCGGCGATCAACCCGGAAGAGGAGCGGGGTATCACCGTCCTGGTCGCGCCTTCCTGCTCCGCCATTTCGGTAGGGAAGACGCCGTCTTTCCGCAACTTAAGACGGGCCACTTTCGGGCTTTCGGCATCAACAATGCCGGTAGCAGAAGCGCCGTCCGCTTTGTACCCCCGGTATTGATAGACCGGCATCCGCTAGACCTCGACCTCTTGTTGCGTCATGCGCATGACCTCTTCGGTCGTCGTAATGCCGGCAAAAATCTTCTCCGCGGCTTCTTCCTTGAGAAGGACCATGCCCTTCGAGACCGCCGCCTGTCTGATGGCGGCTGCATCCGCCTTGTTGCCGATCAACCGGCGGACTTCGTCATCCAGGACGAGCAGTTCATGGATCCCGGTCCGACCCCGGTAGCCGGTTTGCGTGCAGGCAGGACAGCCGGCGCCCCGATAAAACGTCGGCTTCATCTTTCCGGGAACCACGCCCAGCCTGATCAGCTCTTCATCGTCCGGGTGATAGGCCTGTTTGCAGTCCGGGCAGACCCTTCGTATCAGCCGCTGAGCCAGGACCGCCACCACCGAGGAAGCGACAAGGAACGGCTCGATACCCATGTCGATCAGGCGGGTGGCCGCGCTTGCCGCATCGTTGGTATGCAGTGTGGAGAAAACCAAATGACCGGTTAGTGACGCATGAATGGCGATCTCGGCCGTTTCCCGGTCACGAATTTCTCCGATCATGATCACGTCAGGATCCTGCCGGAGAATCGATCGCAGCCCGGCCGCAAACGTCAGATTGATCTTGGGATTGACCTGCATCTGGCCGATGCCAACCAGTTGGTATTCGACCGGGTCTTCGACCGTGATGATGTTCTTGTCCGGCGCGTTGATTTCGCTCAAGGCCGCATACAGGGTCGTGGTTTTGCCGCTGCCCGTCGGTCCTGTCACGAGGAGAATCCCATGTGTGAGGCGAATGAGTTGTTGAATCGTGCGAAGCCGGTCTTGCGAGAAGCCCATTTCTGACAGATTAAGTAGCCGATTTTCCTTTTCAAGCAGGCGCAACACCACGCGCTCACCGTGTGATGTCGGCAGCACCGACACGCGGAGGTCCACATCTTTTCCGGCCGTCCGGATGGCAAAGCGGCCGTCCTGAGGCAACCGCTTTTCCGCAATATTCAATCCTGCCATGATTTTCAGACGCGCGATGATGCTCGACTGCAGATGCTTCGGCGGCGTGAGAATGGGATAGAGCACGCCGTCGATGCGATAGCGAACGACGAGTCCACGTTCAAACGATTCGAAATGGATGTCACTCGCTCGCTGCCGGACCGCCTGGAACAGCACCGAGTTCACCAACCGAATGATCGGCGCTTCGTCCGTCGCATCAAGCAGGTCCTGGGGTTCGTCCAGCTCATGGGCGATTTTGTCGAGATTTTCGCTGGCTGCAATGTCCTCCATCACCTGTTCCGCACCGGTGGGACTCGCAGCCTCGTCGTATGCGCGATTGAGACAGGCCATCAGCGACATGGCGCCAGTGAGCACAGGCTTCACAGGCATCCCCAAGAGAAGCCGCAAATCATCAAGAGCGGCAGTTTCCAAGGGATCGATGGTCGCGACGACGATCGCTCCGTCATCCACTCTGAGAGGCAGCACCCGATAGCGGCGCGCAAAATGAATCGGCACCTTTTTGATAAGTTCCTGATCAACTTGCTTGACGTCGAGGTGGGAAAGCCAGGTCATTTCGAACTGCATCGCGAGCGCTTGCAGCAGCAGATCTTCTTCGATCGCTCTGATCTTGAGGAGGGCCTCTCCCAGACGCCCTCCCTTGGTCTGTTGGATGTTCAGCGCCTCGAGGAGCTTGGCTTCGGATA
>DASTJX010000040.1:0-5519 GCA_035716265.1 Nitrospira sp. | reverse complement strand
GTAATGCGCATGCACGCGCAGCTCGATGGGATCCTCCCGCCCCGCGAGGAAGGCAAGCGGACCTTTTAGATCGTGCTCGAGCGCCCTCGTCAACACCGTCCGTAGGGAACCGATGGCATTACTCGTGGCTGCCGGGTCAGTCGCGTCGGCTTCAATCAGAATGGCCGGCCGTTCTCCGCGCAACAGATCGCGGGTAAAGCTTTGCGGAATATTCACCACGAATTGCACGTCTCCCCGGGCAAGGACGTCGCGACCTTCTTGTTCGCTGCTCAACTCCCTCTTGAACTCGAAATAGCCGCTGTTCCGAATCGCATGAAGTAGGGTCCGGCCTTGTGGGCCATAGTCGGCCATCAGGACGGCCGTGGGGAGGCGCTTGGGATCGGCATTGATGGCATATCCGAAGAGCACCAATTGAATCAGCGGGACGCCGATCATCATGCCGAACGTCACACGATCACGGCGCATTTGAATGAATTCTTTCACGACGATCGCCCAGAGGCGGGGAATTGAGAACATCGGCGACGTCCTTATGACGTGTAGGTGTCAGAGGTCTGATTCATCAGATGGATAAACACTTCCTCGAGCCCGGAACTGACAGGACGCCATTCGTATGGGGGCTTACGAAACGACAGGATGGCAGCCTCAAGCGCCTTGGCATCATCGCTGCTGACGTGGAGCCGGTTGCCGAAAGCCACCGCCTGCCGTACGCCTGCACGCTTCCGCAGTTCATCCGCCAGGCGGTGCAAATCAGGGCCGCTGACCGACCAGGTTGTGAGTCGTGCCTGGGCAATGACCTCTGTGACCGTTCCATGTGTAAGCAACCGCCCGTAGGCAATGTAGGCCAGGCGGTGACATCGTTCGGCTTCGTCCATATAGTGGGTCGTAATCAAAAATGTCAGGCCGTCGGCGGCCAGCTCATGAATCTGTTCCCAAAATTCCCGGCGCGCTTTTGGATCCACTCCCGCAGTCGGTTCATCGAGCAACAGAAGCTGCGGTTGATGGATCAGGCAGGCCGCCAATGCTAGCCGTTGCTTCCAGCCGCCCGATAACTGTCCGGCAAGCTGTCGCTGGCGTCCGCCCAGGCCGAGCCGCTCGATGCTTCGGGTGACAGCCTCGCGACGATTGTTCACGGCGAACATGCGCGCGACAAAATCGAGATTCTCGGCAATACTCAAATCTTCGTAAAAACTGAACCGCTGAGTCATATAGCCGACTTCCGCCTTGATTAATTCGCTTTCGCGTATGACGTCGTACCCCAAGCAAGTTCCGCTGCCCTCATCCGCCCGCAGGAGACCGCAGAGCATTCGAATGAATGTGGTCTTCCCGCTGCCATTCGGTCCGAGAAATCCGAAAATCTCCCCGCGCCTCACCTGAAGCCCTATACGATCGACGACTGTGCGCTTGCCGAACCGTTTGGTCATGCCATGGACGTCGATCGCGAGTGCCTGTTTCGCCCTCTCCTCTCTCATGAGGTAGACTCGAATCGGACATCCACCGGCTGCCCTGGATTCAAATTTGCTGCGCTCTCAGGAGGAAACACAACCTCAACCATGAACACGAGTTTGTCGCGGCTTTCCTGGCTGTAAATAACCGGCGGCGTATATTCGGCACGCGGCGAAATGTAGCTGACCTTGCCCATGAACGCTTTGGGCACACCGTCCACCGCGACCTGGACATTGTCACCAGGACGAATCGTTCCGACTCGGGTTTCGGAGACGAACGCCCGTACCTTGATATTTTCTGGCGGCAGGAGGACGACGACGGGGCGCCCCGCCGGCACCCACTCGCCTTCTCGGTACAAGGTGTCGAACACCAGCCCGGATTTCGGAGCCTGCTGGTGCTTCTGGGCGAACTCCCAGTCCGCCCGGGCCAGCGCCGCTTCGCGGGCACGAACCTCAGCTTCAGCGGCAATGACCTGATCTGAGCGCGAGCCGAGCACGGCGGTGTCCAGATCTGCTTGCAGCTGTGCCACCCGTTGTCGATCCTGGTCTCGCGCCGCACGTGCTCGATCGACCTCGAGCTCGACCGCCGCTCCAGGCACCTGGCTCAACCCTTCCTGCCGCACGATCTCGCGCGTGGAGAGCCGCAAGGCTGCCTGCGCTTGTTTGAGCTGCGCTTTGAGGGAGTCAATCTCAGAAGGGCGCTTCCCTTTTTTTGCATCTTCGACATTCGCAAGGGCCTGGCCGAGGCGTCGTTCCGCTTCATCCCTGGCGGCTTTTTCCGCTCCACGTTCCAAGGCAAACAAGGCGTCTCCCGCACGCACCTGCCGACCTCGCTGCACTGGCAGCGATTCCAGCGCACCGGCGAACGGCGAGGCAATGTAGACGAATTCGCCTTCGACGTAACCTTGGACTCGATCGGATGGCGAGCGCTCGCAGGCAAACAGAAACCCGGCCGTCATCACGGCAATCGGCAGAATAAACGCCTGACGCCATATCGCTCCGACATGACCGATGCTCATGCTCTCGGCGCGTCTGCCTGCATCTGGAACTCGATGCGTGTTCAGCGTCAGGCCGAGCTCCTATTTTCTTTCCTTGATCGCCCGTTGCACTTCCCGGCCGGCTTCACGAGCTTTGATCGATTCGCGGCGGTCATAGAGCTTTTTGCCTTTGGCCAGTCCGAGCTCCACCTTGGCGTATCCGCGCTTGGAGAAATAGATGCGGAGAGGGACCAGCGTGAGACCCTTCTGCTGGGTCTTGCCAAGCAGCTTGTTGATCTCGACCTTATGGAGGAGCAGCCTGCGCACTCTCGTCGGATCGTGGTTCATGATGTTGCCATGGCTATACGGACTGATGTGGCACTGATGCAGAAAGACTTCCGTGCCACGGACCGAGGCGTAACTGTCTTGCAGGTTGACTCGACCCTCCCGCAAGGACTTCACCTCGGTGCCCTGCAACATGATGCCGGCTTCGTATTTTTCCTCGATAAAGTAGTCGTGATACGCTTTGCGGTTCGTCGCCACGACTTTTTCCTCTGCTGCTTTATCTTTGGTCATGATTCAGCCGGCATTGCTCCCTTGACCCGTCCAAAGCCGCAGCCTATCATTCCGGGCATGCGCCCTTCCGGTTCACTCGATTCCTTCAGTAGCATTCTCTCAAGCTTGTCAAAACGTTTGGGGCTCCAATCTCATCTCTTTGAGGTGCGCCTTCAGCAGCAATGGCGCGAGATTATCGGTGAACCGGTCGGCTCCCATACCTGGCCGGTGCAGGTTCGGTTCAAAAAACTCTACTTGATTGTCAGAAACTCGGTCTGGTTGCAGCAACTCGTGTTTCTCAAGCCGACCTTGCTCGCCAAGATGAACGAGCAGGCCGGAGCCGAACTGATCACAGACATTTCCTTTCGCGTGGGTGAAATTCCGGATGCCCGGACGGCCGCGCCGGCCTCTCCGCCATACCAACCGCCGGTGGACGAAGCCGCCGTCGTTGAAGCCAACGCCCATGCAGCCGCGGTACAAGATCCCGAGCTGAGGAACCGGTTGGCCACGTTAATGGCTGCCGCTTTTTCCCGTCCCCGCTCTTAACGCTCCTCGGCGAGAGTGTGCTTGAATAATTGCCTGGAATAAGCGGCCGTCGCCGCGGAATCCGGTCCGTCCACGATCGGACCGATTCGACCCTCTTCCTCGTGTTCCGTCAGCCGATACACACCGCGCAGCGCACGCTTGAATCCGTCGCGTACTTCCGGGTCCTCACCCGTCAGGTATTTATGGAGGATCGGTGCCTCGGCCCACGCGTCGTGCGTGAAGATGTAGATCGTCATCCGCCGGTAGCGTCCCGAAGGGTCGTCTGGAGTCGTCGGCCTGATCTTCATCGGTCCAAAGTTTCGTGTTTCCCGGCCGACTTTTCGAAAGCGTTCGATCAACGTTTCGATCTCCGTATCGCTCGTCCAGGCGGGAACATGGACCGAGACGGCAGTGCCTTCCTGGGAGCCGATACTATAGGGGGGAATGGATCGATCCGGCCTGCTGAGGTACATCCCCCCCCAGATGAGCGCAAAGGATCCGAAGAAGACCATCAGGGCCAGCTTCACGACCGTATCGAGCGATTTCTTCGGTGGGGAAAGCGGCGGAGGTTCTGGCGTGGCGCTGTTCATCGGAAAGGACGATCAACAACGGACGATTATTGGCCAGCCGGGCCTTCCTCGGGGCCAGCCTCTTCGCGCTCGCCGCTGTCCGCAAGACGAGCCACAGCCACGACACGATCGTCGTCTCCGTCCAGATCGAGGATCCGCACGCCCTGCGTGTTGCGGCCGATCTCTCGGATGTCGCCGACTTTGCAACGGAGCAC
The DNA here is from genome assembly GCA_035716265.1 of Nitrospira sp. Lineage (GTDB taxonomy): Bacteria > Nitrospirota > Nitrospiria > Nitrospirales > Nitrospiraceae > Nitrospira_C. The sequence continues at coordinate 1,236 of DASTJX010000040.1, read as the reverse complement.
CTTCCCTTGCGCCGCCATCAACATGATTTCATCGCCATCCCTGACTTGCAGAAATCCGACGGCGAGGCCGTTGCGTTCGGTGGTTTTTACACTGATGATGCCTTTTCCTCCTCGGCCCTGGACGCGGTATTCGCCAACCGGCGTCCGCTTGCCGTACCCCCCCTCGGTCACGGTCAGGATGGCCGTCGTCGAATCGGGCCTAATCGTTTCCATGCCGATCACTTCATTGCCCTCTTCCAACGTGATGCCTTTCACCCCGTACGCTGTGCGTCCCATCGGACGTACATCGGTCTCCGAGAACCTGATTGTGATCCCTTGCTTCGTGCCCAACAGAATTTCCCGCTGGCCGTCCGTGACTTGCACCCCGATCAGCTTGTCGCCGTCTTCCAATCCGAGAGCAATGATGCCACCCTGCCGGGGATTGCTATAGGCCGACAGTTCGGTTTTCTTAATCAGACCTTTCTTCGTCGCCATGACCACAAACCGGTCAGCAGGGTAGTCCTTCACCGCCAAGGTCGCTGTGACCTTTTCACTACCGGCCAAAGCCAGAAGATTCACCAGCGCCTTACCCTTCGCCGCCCGGCTGGCTTCAGGAATCTCGTGGACCTTCAGCCAGAAAACTTTGCCCGCGTCGGTGAAGAACAAGAGCGTGTCATGCGTCGACGCGGTGAGGAGCGTCTCCACGAAATCTTCGTCCTTAATGCCCATGCCGATCCTCCCTTTGCCGCCTCTCCGTTGAGCACGATAGAGGGAGGCCGCATTCCGCTTGATGTAACCGGAATGGGAAATCGTCACGACCACTTCTTCCTCGGCGATCAAATCCTCCAGGCTGATTTCGGCTTCTTCTTTAACGATTTGCGTCCGGCGGTCGTCGCGATAGGCTTCGCGCAGCTGGGCCAGCTCGTCTTGAATGATCGACCGCACGAGCGCTTCGCTGGCCAACACCGACTTCAGATATTCGATTTGCTTCAGCACTTCCTGATATTCCTCAACCAGTTTTGCTCGCTCCAGCTGCGTGAGCCGCTGCAAGCGCATGTCCAGGATGGCATTCGCCTGAATCTCGCTCAGCGCAAATTGCCGCATGAGGCCGGTGCGTGCCTCATCGGGGGACTGCGAACGCCGAATGAGGGTAATCACGGCGTCGAGGTTGTCGAGCGCTATGTTCAGACCTTCGAGGATGTGCGCCCGTTCCTCAGCCTTGCGCAGCTCGTAGGCGGTGCGGCGGACGACTACTTC
>DASTJX010000039.1:0-2762 GCA_035716265.1 Nitrospira sp. | reverse complement strand
ATGAAGATTCGGAAGCCGGTTCGCCGTCTCGTCGCCGGCTGGACGGGTGTGTATCAATACACGATCGATCAGGTCTTCGAGGATCTGATCGATTACTGCCGTCCGCTCAACTTGCGCCTGGCAGTACCGGAAGAGCAGGCTAAACAAGAATTTACCGTCTTCCTGACAGTGCAAGCGATGAACTACGTCCACACCGGCGGCCGGCGGGTGGCGCTATGAAGCCGCTCAAAGTCCTGGTGCTCATGCACAAGCATTTGGTCCCGCCTCAGGATACGTCAGGGGTCGATACTGAAAAGGCCGAATGGAAAACAGAATTTGATGTCGTCACGACACTGCGAGCGAGTGGCCATGAGGCAGAGCCGTTGGGGGTGGAACAGGATCTCGGCATCATCCGCAGCACCATCGATACCTGGAAGCCACATATTGTCTTCAATCTGCTGGAAGCGTTTCACAATGTGAGCCTGTTCGAACCGAACGTCGTGAGCTACCTCGAATTACTACGCATTGCCTACACCGGCTGTAATCCACGTGGCCTGCTGATTGCCAAAGACAAGGGACTCTCCAAGAAACTCATGGCGTACCATCGCATTCCGGTGCCGGAGTTCGCCATCTTTCATCGAGGACTGAAGATCCGCCTGCCGAAGCGCCTCGCCTTCCCCCTGATCGTCAAATCGCTGACCGAGGAAGCCTCGCTGGGGATCTCCCAGGCGTCCGTCGTAGAGGATGAGCAGAAGTTGCGCGAACGGGTTGGATTCATTCATGAGAGCGTCGGCACGGATGCACTTGTCGAACAATTCATCGAGGGCCGCGAGCTCTACGTCGGCGTGATGGGCAACCAACGACTGCGAGTCTTTCCCGTGTGGGAGATGCAATTTAGCAAGATGCCGGACAACGTCCATCGGATCGCCACGGAGCGGGTGAAGTGGAGCAACAAGTACCAGGAGAAATACGGTATTCAGACCGCGGAACTGAAAGACGCGTCCGACAGCGTCGTCGAGCGCATCCAACATCTGGCGAAGCGCGTCTACCGTTCCTTGGACCTGAGCGGGTATGCGCGGATCGACCTACGGATGGATAGGGACGAGAAGCTCTATGTGCTGGAAGCGAATCCCAATCCTCAAATTGCGGAGGGCGAGGATTTCGCCGAGTCCGCCAAACAGGCAGGCATGCCCTACAAGCAGCTGCTCCAGCAGATCATCACCTTGGGCCTTCAATGGCGGCCGGAACGCAATGGCTGACGGGGATGCGCCAGTTCCTGACAAGCCCCGACCGATGAACGCATCTTGTACCGCGCCGCCGACCCACAGCGTCTGCAATGCACCAGTGAGACTCCGCCGTTCCGATCGACCACCGCCGTAGACGCAACTGATGTCGAAACTGCGTTGTTGCAACGAGTTGTCCGATCGAGCATTCAAGCAGGCAGGACGTCCCGCTTTTCATCCTCTCATGATCGATTTCTCATTGCTTGATCCATTTTTCTGTGATTCAGCTATAGTGTTTCCATGCCTCCCCGCTCCAACCGTCGTGCCTCGCGCCGGCAGTCACGCCCCCGCCGTAGCGGTAAGAAGCTGTGGCGCTTCATCCGCTGGCGCTCGCACGAAATGCGAGCCTTCCTGGGCGCCGTGTGCGCCGCTCATCCGGCGATCGCGATTCCTGTCACTGCCCTGCTGCTTGGTGTGACCTGGTTTGGCATCAACTGGGCATATCATGCGGCCAAGAAGCCGAGCGAAATATTGTTTCCGTTGGACAACGCCTTCGACAAAAATCTCACTGAAACATGGCGTGAATACGGCCGTCTGTTTCGCGAACATGCGACGGCCGCCATCACCCCTGAATTACTTGCAGCGCTGGCCCAGGTCGAAGGCAGCGGCAATCCGCTTGCTCGCACCTACTGGCGCTGGCACTCCTCGTGGAACCCCCTGCAATGGTACCGACCAGCTTCGAGTGCCGTCGGGATGTTCCAAATTACCTCCGGTACGTTTCAAGCCGCTAAGCGTTACTGCATTCACGATCATGTCGTGACAGAAGACGGGCCCTGGCACGACATACGGTCCTGCTGGTTCAATGGGCTGTATACCCGTGTGTTGCCCAGCCATGCGATCGAGTTGACGGCGGCCCTGCTGGATCGTCAGGTCGCGCAGGCGATCGGGTCACGATCAGGCGTCACCTCACAGCAGAAGCAAGAGCTTGCCGCCATCATTCACTTGTGCGGAGCCTCGGTGGGACAGGCGTACGTCTCGCGTGGATTTCGGCTCCCACCGCGGCAGAATTGCGGAGAGCACGAGGTACGAACCTACCTCCGGAAGGTGTCCGCTGCCAAACAGCAATTCGCTCGCCTCGCCACAGCTGCACAAACCACAAGCTGGAAGTGATGATGTTTCTGTAACTCACTACATAGTAAGGATAAAGCCATGGAGGCTGACTGACTAGCAGCGGGACAGAATCTGTGGTACCGTGACAGTATACTCACCGCATCTAGATCGTTAGGCAATCACAACCGATGAAGATCATACGTGCAGGACGAGTCCTGCTCATTCCCCTCTTGTTGGCACTGACGTTCGCCGGCTGTGCCGCCACGACACTGCTGTATAACCACGCCGATTGGTTGATCGCACGTCAGATCGACGGGTACTTCGATCTCACCCGCTCACAGAAGACGTTCGTGTCATCGAGGCTGACCGGCATCTTAACGCACCATCGACATGAAGCCCTGCCCCGCTATGAATCCGTGCTGCGCGAGGCCACGACACGTGTACAGGACG
>DASTJX010000038.1:0-12536 GCA_035716265.1 Nitrospira sp. | reverse complement strand
CCCGTTCTCAACCGTGACCTTCACGTCTTCCTTTCTCACTTCGGGCAGCTCAGCTTTAATCAGGTACTCTGATTCGGTTTCGCTGATGTCGACTGTCGGCATCCAATCGGCAACTGTGAGATTTTCTTTGCCGGTATTCCTTAATGTCGGCCGAGAGAACACGCGGTTCAATCGCTCAGACATATCTTCCAATTCACGAAAGGGATCCCACCGTACGAGTGTCATAGTCTACCTCCTTGTCCTGCCGCTTGAGTATACGTTCTGTCTTGGCGCTGCGCCGGTTTCGCCTAGCAATCAGATAAGACGTGAGCGGGCCGAGTCAAGAGGCAGCGGGCAAGCGGACTCCCCAATTCCGATGAACTGAAGGGGCGCTACGGTCGCCTATCCGTGGCCGGTCGTGTGTCAATGGCGGATAGGCCCTGTGATCAACGCTGGTCGACGGGCACATACGGGCGGTCATGCTCTCCGGCGTAGATTTGATCGGGGCGGAACAACTTATTTTCCTGCAGTTGTTCCAGCCAATGGGCGAGCCATCCTGATACCCGGGCCATCGCGAAGATCGGCGTGAACAGGTCGGTGTCGATTCCCATCTTGTCGTAAATGATACCGGAGTAGAAATCGACATTCGGATAGACCGCTTTCCCGCGAAACGTCTCGCCCGCGGCATGCTCGACTGCCAACGCGATGTCGTAGAGTGGTGACGTCCCGCAGGTCTTAAAGAGTGAATCACAGAGCGTTTGCAAGATTGTCGCTCGGGGATCTTTCACCTTATAAACCCGGTGTCCGAAACCCATGAGCTTCTTTTTCTTGCGCACCTGTTCCTCGACATAGTGACGAGCCTGACCGGCCGATCCGATGTCCTTCAGCATCTGAACCACTTCTTCATTCGCTCCTCCATGGAGTGGTCCTTTGAGCGCGCCGATTGAAGAGGCGACAACCGTATAGGGGTCTGCCAGGGTCGAGGCGGTCACGAGTCCTGTAAATGTCGAGGCATTCATCGTGTGCTCGGCATGCAAGATCAGACAATCATCGAAGATGTCTGTCCACACAGGATGCGGCATTGTTTCTGTCAGCATGTAGAAAAAGTTTTCGCTGAAGCCCAGTTCATCTCGGGGCGGAATGGCATCGTCTCCGCGCCGAAGCCGGGCCCATGCCGCTACGATCGTGGGCAGCTTGGCGACCAAACGGACCGCCGACCAATAGTTATTGTCAAAATCTTGGACATTCCGGCCCGGGTAGTACATCCCCAATGCGGCAACAGCCGCTTGCAGCGCATCCATGGGATGGCCCTGTTCGGGCAGGCATTTCATGAGGTCGATGATCGAGTATTTGAGGCGCCGATGATGGACGATGTCCTGTTGCCATTTGTTGAGGGTCGTCTGATCAGGCAGGCGGCCGAACAGAAGGAGGTAGGTTGTCTCGAGAAATGAGGACCGCTTACAAAGCTCTTCCACCCGGATGCCGCGATACTCGAGCACTCCTCGTTTGCCGTCAACGTCGCTGACAGCCGACTTGGCGGCGGGAATTCCGGCGAGGCCGGGCATGAAATCATGTGGCATACAACAGCTCCATGATTTACTGTGCCCCACTTGGGACGATGATGCAAGTGATACGGCACGACCTTGCAAAGATTCCGATCGATTGGCATACTGCTGCGATGGTTTGGACCCCGTCGAGCAAACGACTCCTCACCATGATCATCGGCATCGGGCTCCTGACGTTCCCGGTTATTCTGCTCTTGCTTTCGATCACCAGTGATCCTTCACCGTCGTCGATTCCGACGACGCCCCTCGGCACCAGTACGCTCAGTTATGGTGGAGGACCCTGAGCCGGCGCCTTAACGACCGCCACCACTGGTGCACGCGCTTGGTTTGACCCTGGGACAGACATCGAGGACAGGCATGAAGTGGTGTTCGGCCTTGGCGGTGGGAGTCATCCTCATCGGAGCATGGACGGTAGGGTTTGCCGACGACGGGTTGCTGATTTTCGCGGTCGTCAGTGAAGTGCCGAAGGATAAGTCACGCGTGCCAGTCAAGGCCTCGGTGAATGATGTTGCCTTGGATACCAAGCTGCTCGCGTCAGACGCCATCCTGAACAATCTCGTGTGGAAGACATTGGAAATCTGTCATGCGATGCGCGTCGAGGGCACCAAAGCGCCTGACGGCTACCGAGTTGTCACCGTCCGTATCATCGATGCGGCCATGCTTCCCATGTCTCTGCAATCGTTTGCGGGCGATTGCTTGATCAAGAAGGCGATTGAAGTTGCGCCTCTGGTTGATTGACAAGGGACTGCCCGCTGTTTAGCCGCGGCATTCGGGGCAAGCGGCCGGTTCGGGGTCGGACTCGCACTCGTCGGAAGTCAAAGGGAAGAGTTGCTGGCACTGAACGCAAGAACGGATCTCGAAATAGGCGGTGCCATCCGGATCAATATCGGTGGGAAGGAGTAGCTCATAGGGGTCATATCCAATCGCCACCCCGTCGACGAATTTCACCACGGCCAGACGGTCATTGAACACTTCGAAGGTGGCTTCCTGTCCTTTCCGCTCGAGTACATGTCCCATCACGAACACCGGCTGGCCCTTTCGCTTCGTGCGAAGGTCGCGTAACGTATGCTGCGTCGGGGTTGCGCAGGAGAACTGACCGCTGGAACTGGTTCCGACCGTCGGCATGGCAAGCAGAGATTGAGGATGTTGGAAGCATGTACCACAAGCGAAAAAAAGGCGTCAAGCAACGAATGTGGAGCACGTATGTCTAAAATCACTATTTATCAAAAACCCACCTGTTCGACCTGTCGCCAAGCCGTTCAACTACTTAAGGAAAGTGGGAGACCCTTTACAGCGATCAACTACTACGAACAGCGGTTCACCGCCTCGCAACTCAAGATGCTGCTCAAGAAAGCCCACCTATCGCCGAGGGATGCTCTGAGAACTAAAGAAGACTCGTATAAGCAGCTCGGCCTCGCCAGGGCATCCCTGACGGATGATGAGCTCATCGAGGCGATGGTGAAGTATCCGGATTTGATTCAGCGTCCGCTGGTCGAGCAAGGTGAAAAGGCGTTACTGGCCCGACCCGCAGAAAAGGTGAGCGAACTCCTGTGAGGCATTAGTATTCGCTCGCAGTCACAATCCGACCGGACGAGCGCGGGATGGATTGACGTGTCACTGTGGCCCGTTTTACCGCATTTCCACCTCCGGCCTTCGCCTCATAGAGGGCGCGGTAGGCAGACTTGATGACCAGGTCGATCGAAACCGCATCGCCGGATTGTTCTGCCACACCGATACTGGCCGATACCGGCAGTGCTCGATCCTTCGGTCCAGGCGATTTTTTGCCGCCAGTATTGGCCCACACACGATCCCGGCCTCGAAGAAACAGCGAGGCGGACTCGACGGTTTTGCGCACGTCATTCAGTGCAACGAGAGCTTCCATCGCAGACCGGTGAGGGAACACCAAGGTTAATTCCTCGCCGCTGACACGGAACACCCGCCCTTCTAGACAAGCAGATTCCACTTTTTGGGACACGAGTTTCAGAACTTGTTCCACGACCGGCCTTCCATGGCTTCCGGCATAGGTCTTCAGCTGATCGATCGCCAGCACAGCGAGGGCAAAGTTGCCGCCGAGTTGGGCGATGGTTTCCTCATACGCCTGGCGCCCCGAGATTCCCGTCAGTTCGTCACGGTACGTTTCCTGATAGGAAACTTGCACGAGCGACACAAAGACGATCAGCGCTGCTGTCGACAGATAGTGAGTCGGGTTCCATCCATATTGCATGCCGTGATAAGCGAGGAACACTGTACCCAATGCCCATGCGGCTCCCGCATCCATAGGATTCCGGCTTACCGCAAAGCGGCTCACCTGCAGCGTCAGAGCGATGAAAAACGCCAGGAGCGCCGCCTGTGGAATCGGTGTCCACCCGGTCGCCCACCCGGTAAGTCCGGATGTGACAAGGGCGAGGGCCAGATCCTGTTGTGCCGGCTGACACAGCCACAGCACGACAAGGGGCTGAATAAGAAGCAGCATAGCGGCCATTGCGTGCCGGATGGTTCCCTCTCGTCCTTCTCGCAGGAGAGAGAATCCCAAGATGTTCATCGGCACAAAGAAGGCGGATAACGAAAACACGGTTTGACTGACCGGGTCGGGATCTTTTTGAAAAGGAAATGCCATGAGTGCCCGATCGGCGAATGTGACGACGAGCAGCGTGAAGAGCATTCTTGTGCTGACAAAGTACCAGCCGAACACGAGGCCGAATGCCAGCGCCAGGTAGGGCAATGCGGCCACCGCACCCTGACACCACAATGGGAGTCCACTGGGGCGGAGAAAGCCCAACGCGAGTAAAAAGAGCAGCCCACCCGGAAAAAAGAAAGCGAGGATGGCTTTCAGCATGTGGTGTCTCTGAGCAGCAGCATTGGGATGGCGTCGAGCCGGAAGGTGCCAGTTCTATACCAGATGATGCTACAGCCGGGCTTGCGAAGGATTGCGCAACAGGCCGAAATCACTGCCTTGCGTTCCCCTGCACGGACGGTGACGTGAGGGCGATGCACACGGTGGATGGGTTGAGGCAGTTTTTGAACGGTGGGGAGCTGAGGACGAACGACGAAGGGTTGGGCTGGCCTATGACAAACTGGTCGTCACGTCGTCCCCAGACATCCGCAGGACTCCCTTCGCCGGGTCCACGGAAACCGTCACGCTGCCATCGAGGATCCGCATAAGTAAATCGCCGATTAATTGGCGGCGCCACCCTCGCAAGAGGGGAAGGTCGGCCTGTCTCTTCTTTTCCTTGGCTTCAACGAGCGCCTGGAGATCGGCCGTTGTTGCGAGCAATGTGGGAGCGATTTCCACCTCGGCTGCGCGCGCTTTCAACACGGCTTGAAGGAGTTCGACCAATCCGACGGACTCCGGTTCGGACTTCCGTTCACGAGGCACTTCGGGCCACGCAGAAGGCGGAAGTGCAAGCGCCGTTGTGATGAGGGTGATTAACTGGTCGCCGTTTCGGTCGATTTCAGATCCGTGCAAGCCGCGGAGACCACGAAGTTCGTCCACACTGCGCGGCGGATGCCGCGCCAATTGTAACAGCACTTCGTCGCGGATCACGCGCCCTCTGGGCACGTTGCGCCGGCGGGCTTCGGCTTCACGCCAGGCGGCCAGGTCTCGCAGGATGGCAGCCTGTCTGGGCTTCAGGCTATCCCAACCCCTGATGCGTTGGTATCGATCGAGCGGGTCTTTGCTCTTCTCCCCTACGCTTGTCTCCAGGCGTGAAAATTCCTCCCGGACCCATTCGGCCCGGCCGAGCGCCTGTAGCCGCTTCTGCAGGTAGGTATGAATAGGCAGCAGAAACTGCACATCTTCGGCGGCATAGGCGATTTGATCAGATGAAAGCGGCCGAGCACTCCAATTGGTAAACGTATGGGCCTTTGCCAACTTCGTTCCGTGAATCCGCTGAACCAAATTTGCATAGGCGACTTGCGCACCGAAGCCGAGCATGGCCGCAGCGATTTGCGTGTCAAAAAACGGCTGTGGAATCTGCCCGGCGTGAATTGCAAAGAGGTCAAGGTCTTGGCGACCCGCATGCACGATCTTTTCGATGTGTGGATCGCAGATCAGGTCCCAAAACGGGGCAAGCGATCCCCTCGCGTGGACGGCGGGAAAATCGATGACGGCAGCGAGGTCATGCGTGGCGACTTGAATCAGTTCCAACTTCGGGATGAAGCTGTCTTCGCCGACAAATTCCGTATCCAGGGCCAATCGACGACTCGACCGTAGCTGCTTGCACAGAGCCTCGAGTGCCGCGCTGTCGGTGATGTACCGTTCCTCCGGAGGGGTGGTCACTGTGGCATTACTCGGCTGGGCTGTAGGGGCGCTTCGGCGGCTGCATCGGTTCTGTGTTACTGAGGCTCAGGTATTCCTTCAAGAACTGATAGGCATCCAACATCCGCCGGAGTTCCGGCTCGGAGCTGCGGTCGCCATGATTGGCATCGGGATGCAGAAGCTTCGCCTTTTGTCTGAACGCCGCGGTCACCTCGGCCAAAGAGCTCCCGAACTCTACTCCCATAATGGCATAGGCGTCTACGGCGTTATTGACACTCCCTGAGCTTTGGGAAAGATCACCGCCGCCTCCGCTGGCCGCCTTCAACATGTCAGCGAGGCTTATACGTCGCCGACGGCGCCTTGGCCGTTCGCGGATTTCGCTATCCAGATCATCCCAACGGTCTTCGACGAATTCGAGCCTTGATTCGAGGCGCATGGCGCCAGATATATCGCAGATCTGTTCCAACTCTTCTTCTATCTGCAACAAAGATTTTATGATCTCATCCAGGCCCTGCTCGATCCGGAAGTAGCTATCCACCCGCTCTTCCATCATGGTGTCTACGGCAACCTCCATACTGTCTTCCGTCTTTGAACGCAGGGAGCCGATCCGCTTATGCATGCCGTTTCGAAACTTCATATACTTGGCGGCGGAAAAAGGCATGCGCGTCGACGCTCCGGGAGATTGCGGCATTCTAGCACAGGAGAACAGCGGGGCTGAAGGGAGGACACTGCATTCTGAGAAGAAAACGACGCTCGCTCAGTGGAGGTCAAGTCAGCGGTCGTTCGTCGGAAGGCTTCGATCTTCGACGCGCTGCACCACTCTGACGCGCAGCTGCGGCGACTGCCCGGGCCACCCGAGGAACCACATCCTTGTCGAACAGGCTGGGCACGATGTAGTCATCACTGAGTGCGGCCCTCGGAATCGTTTCGGCTAGAGCCCGGGCTGCCGCAAGTTTCATCAGTTCGTTGATCTCGCTGGCTTGCACATCGAGGGCGCCCCGGAAAATACCCGGGAACGCCAATGCGTTGTTGATCTGGTTCGGAAAATCTGAACGGCCGGTCGCAAAGATACGGCAGTGGGAAAGCGCCAACTGGGGGGACACCTCGGGGTCGGGGTTGGCCATGGCGAAGACAATTCTATCCGGCGCCATAAGGTCCAGGTCCTCCGCGTCCAACAGGTTGCCCACGGAAAGCCCGATGAACACATCGGCATCGCGCAGCGCGTCGCGCAGGCTGCCGCGAGGCCGATCGGGCATCAGGCATGCCGTCAGATCTGTTCGCCAGGCCCGCAGTTGGGCGGCGTCGCCATACAGAACGATCCCCTCCTTATCGCAGCCGAGGAGATGGGACACGCCGGCTGCAAGCAGTATCCGGCAGCAGGCAGTGCCCGCAGCGCCAAGCCCATTGACTACCACACGAACCTGTTCGATATGCTTGTCCACCACGGTCAAGGCATTGGTCAACGCGGCGAGGATGACCACCGCGGTGCCATGCTGGTCGTCGTGCATCACCGGAATGTCCAGTGAAGCTTTGAGACGACGCTCGATCTCGAAACAACGTGGTGCGCTGACATCCTCGAGGTTGATCGCCCCGAATCCAGGTGCGATCGCTTGGACAGAGCGCACAATCTCATCTGGATCTTGAGTCGCCAGACAAACAGGCCAGGCATCAATTCCGGCGAGTTCCTTGAATAACATCGCCTTACCTTCCATGACTGGAAGGGCCGCTTCCGGTCCGAGATTCCCCAGGCCTAACACTGCCGATCCGTCTGTGACCACCGCGACAGTGTTACTCTTCGTCGTGAAGGCATAGGCTTTGGATTTGTCTTTGGCAATTGCTTGAGCTACTCGGCCTACGCCAGGCGTGTAGACCATCGACAGTACGTTGCGGGTGGTCAATGGCAGCTTGCTCTTCACCTGGATCTTCCCTCCCAGGTGGAGGAGGAAAATACGATCAGAGGCCGAGAGCACGGTCACGTCCGGAATGGCGTTCAATCTCGCCAGAACCCGTTCGCCATGGGCTTCGTCCCGGACATCAAAGGTGACATCCCTGACCATCCGGTCGGCCGTTGCCGATGCCAGATCCACGGCGCCGAGGTTGGCCCCCTCTTCGGCGAGAGCTGAGGCTACTTTGGCAAATATTCCCGGTTTATTCGCGAGTTCCAGGCGAACCGTGAGGCGATAGTTTGAGTATGGTCCGATGTCATTCATTCGAGCGATGAGCCGAATATCTATCCTTTCTAACAATACCACAGAGGGAGCGACCTGCGGATCGATGGTACCGGCGGATTGATGTACCAATGGTCGGGGTATTCGTTGTGAACGACAAATCCTTGACCCATTGGCTACGGTGTGCGCGCTTGCCTGATGGGCAGGCTAACGCAGAGCCTAAGGGGGATACCGATGAACCGCATATTAATGACTATCATGGCAGTGGCAGCGGTGATTGCATTCAGTGCTCCTTCGTTCGCGGGCGAGGAGAAGAAGGACAAGAAGGACCAGAAGAAGGGCGGCCACGTCCTCGTGTATGGCGATGAGAACAAGGACAAGAAGGACGAGAAGAATGGTAGCCAGATGGACACCTTCGGAGAGAAGAAGGAAGACAAGAAGGACGAGAAGAGGGGCAAGTGAGTCGTCCGGCTTTTATACGTCTGTCGGACGCTTGGGCCTTTTTTTGCCGCATTGACCCCATTCAGAAACCGGTGCTACCGTGACCTATGTCTACTTCAACGCCTCCACGCAAGCCCAACCGGTTGGTTCACGAGACGAGTCCCTATCTCCTCCAGCACGCCTATAACCCGGTTGACTGGTACCCCTGGGGAACGGAAGCGTTTGACACCGCACGGCGGAGGAATTGCCCGATCCTGTTGTCCATCGGGTATTCCGCGTGCCACTGGTGTCATGTCATGGAACGTGAGTCGTTTGAAAACGAATCGATCGCAGCTTTGATGAATCGGTGCTTTGTCTGCATCAAAGTCGATCGCGAGGAGCGGCCAGATCTCGATGAGATTTACATGGCCGCTACCGTTGCGATGAATCATGGTCAGGGTGGCTGGCCGATGACCGTCTTTCTGACTCCTGAACAGCGGCCGTTCTTTGCGGGAACCTATTTCCCGCCCGCCGGTCGTTGGGGGCGTCCGGGCTTTCCGGATTTGTTGCAACAGATCGCGGACGTCTGGAAGCAAGACCCCAACGGAGTCCGATCTCAGGCCCAAGACATGACCGCACGATTACAGCGCGAGTGGCAAACCCCGGCTCCAATTTCCGTCGGTGAGGAAGTTCTTGATGCGGTCGTGGAAGACTTCAAGCAGGATTTTGATGCACGCTTCGGTGGATTCGGGGGTGCGCCGAAATTCCCACCTGCTGCCGCGCTCTCGCTCCTGCTTCGATGCCACCGGCGGAGCGGCAATTCTATGGCGCTGCAGATGGTCACGACCACCCTCGACGCCATGGCTGCAGGAGGAATCTATGACCACATTGGGGGCGGGTTTGCGCGGTATTCGACCGACGAACGCTGGCTTGTCCCTCATTTCGAGAAAATGCTCTATGACAACGCCTTGCTGGCGAAAGTCTATCTCGAAGCGCTCCAGGTTACCGGGAATGATGCTTACCGTCAGGTGGTGACCGAGACACTGAATTACGTGCTTCGCGAAATGACGGATGCCCAAGGAGCGTTCTATTCCGCCACCGATGCGGATTCGGAAGGTGAGGAAGGAAAGTTCTTCGTGTGGACGCCCGAGCAGGTCGCCCAAGCGCTCGGCAATAAAGAAGACAGCCGCCGCTTCTGCGCGGTGTACGATATTACAAGCCAAGGCAATTGGGAGCAGAAGAGCATTCCCAACCGGATGCGGCCGCTCGATGTCATTGCGCAGGAGTTACAGGTTCCGGTGGAGGAGCTGCGGGACTCTCTGCCACGCGGGAGGGCACTGCTCTATGAGGCACGTACCCGTCGGGTGCCGCCGGCTCTGGACGACAAGATCATCACCGCCTGGAACGGGATGATGATCTCTGCCATGGCGGAAGCCGGACGTGTGCTCGGTCGACCTGAGTACATCGAGGCGGCCCGACGTGCTTCCGAGTATCTCCTCCGGATGCATTACAAGAAGGACAATAGCCTGCTTCGAACCTCACGAAAGGGCCGTGCACAACACGACGCAGTCTTAGAAGACTATGCCTATTTCGGAGAAGGGTTGGTCGATCTCTATGAAGCCGATGGCGAAGAACGGTTCCTCGAGAGAGCGGGCGCACTTGCGGTGTCGCTACTGGAGTCGTTTCAGGATCATGATCTTGGAGGGTTCTACACCACGGCAAAGAATCACGAGGCACTGATTGTGCGCGGACGCGAAGGGGCTGACGGGGCGACGCCGAGCGGCAATGCCGTGGCCGCAACGCTTATGGCTCGTCTCTCATTTCACCTGGACCGTCCCGAGTTTCGCGAAGCCGCCGTCGCGGCCATGCGTGCGTATGGCAAGCAGATGACGCGATACGCGCGGGGATTTGCCAAGAGCTTGTCGTTGGTTGATTTTCTGACTGAAGGACCGGTCGAATTGGCACTGATCGGTGGCAAAGACGATCCGGCGTTTGCTGCCTTGCAGGATATCGTGCGGAGAGTGTATCTGCCGAACCGCATTCTCGCCACCGGCGATCGCTCTGATGGAGCCTCATCACACCCCTTGCTTGCTGGAAAGAAGCCCGTTGATGGTCGGGCTGCGCTGTACATTTGCCGCAATTTTTCCTGCCAACAGCCGCTGACCGATTCAGTGTCGGCAGCCGAAGCCCTTCACCGCCTCTCTACCCGCTCGATTCCCACCGTGGGGGGGAAGAAATTACGGGGCCCGGTGCTCGGTGGTTCAGCCACCGTCGAGGGGTCGGCACGATACGCCGCCCGAATCGTGAATCAGCCTCGGACAGCTGGCCGGTTCGAACACGGGTATACGCTATTCGGATCGACGGGCCTGACCGCTTCCAGATTGGGTTTCGGGGGTTACCGTGTCGACGATAGCGACCCTGAGCATCGCCGGGCGCTGATGCATGCACTGGGAAACGGTGTGAATGTGATCGACACCTCTACCAACTACATGGAGGGTGGAAGCGAGCAGATGATGGGAACGGTTCTGCGCGAGAGTGTGAATAAGCGCACCGTTTCCCGAGATGAAATAATCGTCGTGTCCAAAATCGGCTATGTCCAAGGCCAGAATCTCAGGGAGGCAGAGGCTCGCGAACAGGCGGGGCGCCCCTACCCTGATATGGTCAAGTATGCTGACGGGATCTGGCATTGCATCCATCCGGACTTTCTTGCAGACCAACTCGATGGCTCACTGGATCGTTTGGGCGTCGCGACACTGGATGTGTGCCTTTTGCACAACCCGGAATACGCTCTCTCGGAAGCCGCCCGAAGCGGCGCGGCGAGCCTGGTGGATTCGCGCGAGCGCTTTTACCGTCGGATCCAACAGGCATTTGCCTATTTCGAATCGCAAGTGGCGGCTGGCCGCCTCACGTGGTATGGCGTCTCTTCGAACACGGTCGGACGTGACAAAGAAGATCCCGAAGCCGTCTCCTTGTTTGAATTGTCGTCTGCAGCGTCGAATGCGGCCGCCTCAGTGGGGATGACGCGACATCACTTTGCCGTTCTGCAATGTCCAATGAACCTATTTGAGAGTGATGTTGCCACACGGCCCAATACAGGGCCTCGGCATCAAAGTGTCTTGCAATTCGCCCAGCAAGAACGGATCGCCGTGCTGGTGAATCGCCCCCTCAATGCCATGCCGGGCTCAGGGGCCGGCATGGTGCGCTTGGCGGAGTTTCCGCTGGACGGTGAACCAGGAAACCTTGAAGAAGCATTCCGAGCCGTTGACGTGTTAGAGGACGAGTATCGATCGACGCTCGCTGCAGTAATTCCGCACAGCGGAAAAGGCCTGGAGCCCAAGGACTATTTTAATTGGGCCAAAGAGTTGGCACCGCTACGCAGCCGGTTGCAGGGATTGGAGCATTGGGAACAGATCGAGCATCAGATGATCGCGCCGCATGTGAACCAAGTCTTGCAGGCGATTCCCCGGGTGCTTCGCGGGACGTCTGCCGAGCAACAGTGGGAAAGCTGGAGAGAGCGGTACGTTCCACGACTCCTCGCGCTCCTTGGATTCCTGCGCCGAACGGCGGCCGAGAAGAGCCGCGCACGGACGCAACGCATAGCCGCCTCGATTGATCCGCTTCTCCCTGAATCAAAACGAAGGGAATCTTTGTCACGAAAGGCCTTATGGGTGATCGCGAGCACGCCTGGAGTCACCTGCGTGCTCAACGGCATGAGGACTGCCCAGTATGTGGATGACTCGACCGCGATATTGGGATGGAATCCGTTGAGTAACTCCGAGGCGGTGTACAAGGCCATTGCAGATCTCTCGGCATTGTAGCCGCTATTTTGGCACGCGCAACAACCCTTGCCATGACCTGAGAATTCCTCCCACCCAGGAGGCAGACGACGGGCGGTTGCTGATGGAGGGCCGTCTCGCGCTCAACTGCTGGATCCTCAATTCTACATCACGGTAAGCCGGATCTTCGCGCCTGATCCACCGGTACACTTCCAGGGTTTCACCGGTGCGTCCCAGCATTTCTAGGGAGCGGCCGAGGACATAAAGAATCTGGACGGTTTCCTTTATTGATGAGTGAGGCGATTTCAGCGCATTGCGGAAGGACACCACCGCCTCTTCGTAGCGTCCCAGTGATTTGTGGCAAAGGCCG
>DASTJX010000037.1:0-3442 GCA_035716265.1 Nitrospira sp. | reverse complement strand
AGGGTTGGCCCATCATCTGAGAATTGTATTCTTGATAGAGAAAGCGCCCGTCGAGCAGCATCTTGATCTCGGCGGTCCCGGTGGATTCCGTCGGCGGCTTACCCGGCTCCATCCATTCCTTGCTCGTGGTTGTCCAACTGCCCGCCAAGGTTGCGAATAGCTTATGTGGTTCGCCTGGCATGGCCATTTTCTTCCAGAGTTCCATCATGGCCTGCTGGTCCATCTGCTTTTCTGATTTCTTGTCCTTGGCCATGATGGGAGATGCCAGGGAAAGCATGAAGAGAGCCACGAGAATGCTGACCGAGGAACGCATAAAGACCTCCTGGTTAGACGATTGCTTATGGAGTAGGGCAATCAGCCCTCTTGCTCACTCACTATCTTCAGGTTCGCCAACCCTTATTGAACCCTCGAACGGCCATCCTCTCCAACGTTTGGCCATGACGGTTTTGGGGGCCATACTTCGCCCACATCACCTGTGTGGAGGCGCCTCCCCGTTCAACGTGAACGGCCGTGTTATGTGTACAGAGCAGCAAGGCTTACCGTGTCTTGGTGGCTTGCGCCCGAACCCGGTCTTCCTGCTCTCGAAGTTCCGGCGTAAATTCCGCGCCAAAATCTTCCGCCTCGAATACTTGACGAATCTCGATCTCGCTGTCTTCCTTGTGCGGGTTGGGGCAGCGTTTGACCCACTCGATCGCCTCTTCCTTGGATTTGACTTTCCACAGCCAGAACCCTGCGATCAACTCCTTGGTCTCTGCAAACGGCCCGTCAATGACGGTGCGCGTGCTGCCTGAAAATTTGACGCGCGAGCCCTTCGAACTCGCATGAAGCCCCTCACCTGCGAGCATGATGCCGGCGTTGGCGAGTTCTTCGTTGAACTTCCCCATCTCGGCCAGTTGCTTCTCGCTTGGCATTACCCCTGCTTCCGAATCCTTGCTGGCTTTGACGATGATCATGAAACGCATGGCTGAAACTCCTTTCTCTTCGTCTCTTATACTGCCCGTCCCTCGGGCTTCTCATGCTAGTCGAATGAAGCACCCCAAATCGACAGAGGCCAGTGAAACACATCTGCTACGGAAACAACTCGAAAAGGCCTAGACACGGCGAATCTGCGGCTATCTCTTGATCGGGATGACCAGGCGCAGTCGCTCACCGCGGAGAAACAACCATCCCCAAGGAGGGCTCGGACGAGTTCGCCGTCTAGTATGGCTCGCCGATGCGCAGATGTATGGCCGTGTCACCGCTCAACCATCCGAAATACCAACCCTTATGCAGCAATTTGACGATGCCAAAAGCCCAACGCGATAGGCTGGTCGTTTCCCCGATGAGCGACCCCTTCAATGACCGATGCGTGCCTCATCAAAATCATCATGCTGCTGACAAGCCCGGCAATGCCGGGTCGGCGCCTCATGACGTAGCCCGCCCACCTCACTTTTGGGAATCACGCCTTGAGATCCTGTTCTCATTGGTAGGCTTGCTGCAACGTCCGGATATCGATCTTCTTCATCTGAAGCACGGCCTGCATCACGCGCTCCGCCCTCTCCGGATCGGAGTCTTGCAACATGTCCGGCAGCACGGTCGGGACGATTTGCCATGATACACCGTATTTATCCTTCAGCCAGCCGCACTGTTGCGCGTCAGGATCTCCGCCGGCCGCGAGGGCTTCCCAGTAATAGTCCACTTCATCCTGTGTCGCACAGTCGACCTGAAACGAAACGGCCTCATTGAATGTGAAGATCGGCCCGCCATTGAGCGCGACGAATTCCAGTCCATCTAGTTCAAAGGTCGCCGTCATCACCGAGCCTTTCGGCCGTCCGGAAACCCGAGCGCCGGCGTCACCGTATCGCGTGATCTTTCCCATTTTGGAGTGCGTGAAGATTGAGAGATAGAAGCGCACCGCCTCCTCGGCGTTGTCGTTGAACCACAAACAGGGTGTAATTTTTGGCATCCGTGCTCCTCCACTCTGCTGCTGTTGACCGTCGGTGCTAGCGGACAGTTGGCAGGCCGGGCACATCTCGGACGGGCCGAATTTCCACTGTGCCGATGCGGGCGCCAGGCACGCGGGCCGCGACTGTGATGGCTTCGTCCAGGTTTTTTACGTCGATGAGAAAGTACCCCGCGAGCTGCTCATGCGTTTCGGCATAGGGGCCGTCCGTCACCACATGCTTATGGTCACGGACCCTGACACAGGTGGCTGTTGCTGTGGGCTGTAGCGGCGCCGCCAGATACTGGCCCTTTGAGGCAAGCTCATGTGCAAGCCGGATCGACTCATCCAGCATGTGGGCATGTGTCGCCTCACCCAGCTCTGTAAAGCTCCGTTCATTGTGGAAGACGAGCAGCATGTATTTCATGCGATCCCCCTCGTGGTTCGTCAGTTCACCCGTGACTCACAGGATAGTCGTCATGAGCAGAAAAAATCGACAAGCTCGCAACCTCTCGGAAAGCGGCCACTGTTCGTCCTTCGTCCCGTCCATGCGACGGCGATCAACTTAACGAGCTGAGCCGCTGTTCCAGGAAGCGCCGTTCCGGCTCCTGCTTGGTGAGCGCGAGGGCCGTTTTGTAAAAGGTCCGTGCTTCGGCATGTCGGCCGAGTCGACGGCACATGTCAGCGCGGGCAGCGTGAGCCAGGTGGTATTCCGTCAGTTCGCCACGGTTCAAGATGCCCTCAATGAGCGCAAGACCGGCAAGGGGACCATCCCGCATGGCAACGGCGACGGCCCTATTCAGTTCCACGATTGGAGAGGGCTCAATTCGTGTGAGCACGTCATAGAGCCCAACAATCTGAGGCCAATCGGTCTTATCCGCCTCAGCCGCTTCGGCGTGCACGGCGGCAATTGCCGCCTGGATCGAATAGGGCCCGATGCGTTGCGTCGAGAGCGCCCGTGTGACTAAGGCCAGTCCTTCGGTAATCAGATGCTGGTGCCAGAGCGAACGGTCCTGATGCTCCAATAATATGAGGTCACCACCAGCGGATGTACGCGCGGTCCGTCGTGACTCTTGTAACAGCATGAGCGCGAGTAAGCCGCTCGTTTCCGCCTCGGGCAGCAACTCGGCCAGCAGCCGCCCGAGCCGGATTGCTTCACCAGAGACTTCCGCGCGGGTCACGGCTTCGCCGGAGGAGGCGGAGTAGCCTTCGTTAAAAACCAGGTAGATGACGCGTAGGACGGCATCGAGCCGTGCGGGTAGTTGGGACGGCGCCGGTACTTCGTAGGGTATGCGAGCGTCGCGTATTTTGGCTTTTGCCCTCACGATCCTTTGAGCAATCGTGGCGGGCTTGGTGAGGAAGGCATGGGCGATTTCTTCCGTCGTCAGACCACAGACTTCACGGAGCGTCAGGGGAATCTGCGCCTCCGGAGACAGAGCAGGGTGGCAGCAGGTAAAGATCAGCCGTAAGCGGTCGTCGTCGATGTTCTGATCGTCGGCTTCGGCGCTCTCCGTGGCAAGG
>DASTJX010000036.1:0-4165 GCA_035716265.1 Nitrospira sp. | reverse complement strand
TGGAATAGCTCACGCCCGGCAGATGACTCCGGTAGTGATGGATTGAGCCATGGAACTCACTGAGCAACAGATCGAGCGATATAGCCGCCACATCATTCTCCAGGACGTCGGTGGCAAAGGCCAGTTGAAACTCGGCAGGGCCAAAGTTCTCCTCATTGGCGCCGGAGGATTGGGATCGCCTGCTGGACTGTATTTGGCAGCGGCCGGCATCGGGACAATTGGACTGGTCGACGGCGATGTAGTTGATCTCTCGAACCTACAACGGCAGATCCTCCATTCTACGGCGACGGTCGGACAACCCAAGGTAGAGTCAGGCAAGCAGACGTTGACCGCCATCAATCCAGAGATCACGATTCATGCCTATCACCACCTGGTGGATGCCGACAACATCCTTCCGTTGGTTAAGCAATACGACGTGGTACTCGACGGTTCTGACAATTTCACGACACGGTTCCTGGTCAATGACGCCTGCTTCTTTGCCAAGACCACATTGGTCTCAGCCAGCATGTTCCGCTTTGAAGGCCAATTGACCACCATCAAGCCGCATGCCGGCTATCCCTGTTATCGCTGTCTCTATCCTGAGCCGCCGCCCGCAGGTCTTGTTCCGAATTGCCAGGAAGCCGGCGTTCTGGGCGTCCTTGCCGGGACCATGGGTATCTTACAGGCTTCGGAAGCAATCAAGGAAATACTTGGCATCGGCGAAACGCTCGCTGACAAGCTGTTGATTTATGACGCCCTTGAAATGAAATTCAGGAAGGTCAGTCGCCCGAAAGACCCGGCCTGCCCTCTCTGCGGGCCAACCCCCCGGATCAAGGACCTGAGCACCGACTATACGGTCAGTTGCTCGATATAACGTGTCCGATCTGACCATTCCCCCAGAGATTATCAACGACCTTATCGCTCACGCGCGTGAGCTTGATCCTTACGAGTGCTGTGGTTTTTTGGCCGGCACAAACAAGATCGTGACTCGGCTCTATCGGATTAAGAATGTGGTGAGTCTGGACGGCGCTTCCGAGGCGGCACCCTTTGATGAGGCCAAGATGGACCATCTCTCACGACTATCACCAGAAGAGCGGGCAGAGATTGCGTTTATCATGGATGCCCAAGAAATGTTTCAGGCGGTCAAAGACATGAGAAAACACGGTTTGACACTACAAGTGGTCTATCATTCCCACCCTCATGATCCTGCCAGACCGTCGGTCACCGACATCAAAATTGCGAACGAGTGGGAAGAGAACTGGAGCCGGCTTAATTTGGCCCTGCCCATCTACATGCTCATTTCGTTGATGGATAAAGCCCGCCCGGACGTGCGGGCCTACTGGATCAGGCACGCCTCGGTCTCTTCTGCGGACGTCGTCACCCTCTAAGTCGGTTCCCTTGACCCGCTAAGTTGGTTTCCCCCTTGACCCGCAGGCTCGAAATAGCAGTTTCCTTCTTTTTTGACCGGTGCGTATAATGACGCCATCTTCGTCCTTTTTGAGAAGGAGTGATCGTCATGGCCTACATGCGTACGATTCTTCTCGCCTTCGTGGTGCTGCTGCTTGCCCGTCCGGGTCTGGCAGAAGACAAGAGTTATTACAGTCCCGTCATCCAAGTCGATAAAGACAACCACCGCATCTTGATTTCCACGCTCGGTTCCGTGTTCTACATCGACGTCCCGGCGATCGCCCAGCCCCACATGGAAAAGCTGCCTATTTCGGGATTGGTGGATTTCGTCGTCGAAATGCGAGGCGATGGTCAGATGCCGCTCGTGAAAACGTGGAAAGTGAAATCAGGAGAATCGACCTGCATGTATTTCAACGGGAAGGAGTGTAAATAGGAGGACGCTCAAAAGGTACTTTCACCCGAGCGCTCCGGCGCTTAGGAAGCCGGGCTTCATCCGGCTACGCTCTCGCGCAGCTCAAACCTTCAACCTACCGAACAGAGGTGGTTTCCGTTCTCTCTCGCTGCGACCGCGTCAGGGAACGCCGCCGTTAGTGGAAATCGACTGCGAAGCAATCGGTGTTGGGCGGGTGCGACGTGACTTTTTGGAGCATCATGACGCAGCGTCAACCCTGTCCCTCTTAGGCAGCTTATTCCGAGCTGCCCAGCATGTCATCGACCAACGGTCGATTGATATCCGTACATCCCGGACAAATGGTATCGAAGAGGGCCTCGTAGTTCTGCACGAAATTCTTGTGGTCGGTCAGGTGTTCTGCCATGACCTGGTCATAGCAACTGTCACACAGCATCATGAGTCCCCTCATGACCGCGACGGTTTTCCGGCCTGCACTGCGAGCCATGTCGTCTACACCGATCCTTTCTGTCGGGCGATCCAAAAATCTTCCGCCTCGAGGTCAATTCCGCAGACACCGCATTCGTACACGGTCTCACCCGCTGGAATTTGAATTTCCGTGCGCAGGATCCGTCCTCGACAGACGTGATAGAACCGACCGCGAGCATCCTCATTATCCAGCGGATCGTTTTCGTAGATCAAGACCATAAGAATACCGTCCGACGAAGTCGGTAACGACACACGAGAACTCTACTAGGTCTGGAATTGGGCCTCATACAGTCCGGCATAGACGCCTCCGCGCGTCACCAGCACCTCATGGGGGCCCTCCTCGACAACCCGGCCATGCTCCAGCACGATAATCCGGTCCATACCGTGAACGGTCGAAAGTCTATGGGCGATGATAATTGTCGTCCGGTCTTTGGTGAGCTCGTCCAGTGCTTCCCGGATCTTGACTTCCGTCTCGGTGTCGATGTTGGACGTCGCCTCGTCGAACATCACGATCGGAGGATCTTTTAAGAGCACCCGGGCAATCGACACGCGCTGCCGCTGACCCACAGACAACTTCACCCCGCGCTCACCGATCCAGGTATCGTATCCTTCTGGCAGGTTGACGATGAATTCGTGAGCACGTGCCGCTTTGGCAGCCGCTTCCACGTCGGCATGACTCGCCGAGAGGTTGCCGTACAACATGTTCTCCCGAACCGTACCATTGAACAGGAACGGTTCCTGCTGGACAAGGCCGATCTGGCTGCGGAGAAAAGCGAGCGGCATCTCTCGAACGTCATGGCCGTCGATGGTGATCTCCCCTCCCGTGACATCGTAGAAACGGGTCACGAGTTTTAACGTCGTACTCTTCCCGGCGCCGCTTGGCCCAACGAGCGCCACCCGCTCGCCTGCCCGCACGGTGAGCGACACGTCGTTCAGGATGGGGGCGTCTGGACGATAATGAAAGTGCACTCTGCGAAAGGCGATTTCACCGGTCAGCCGAGGCGTCGGCGGCCGGAGTCCCGGCTCATCCTTCACATCAGGAACGATGTCCAAAACTTCGAACACCCGTTCGCTTGCTGCAAGGGCATGCTGCAACATGTGATTCACCGAATGAATCTGATTGATCGGCACATAGAATAAGGCGAGGTAGGACATGAACATCACCAATTCGCCGACGGAGAGGTGTTGCCCGAGGACCTCGTGCGTGCCGTTCCACAAGACGAGCGCCGCTCCAAGGCTGCCTGCGAGCATCATGCCCGGCGAGTAATAGGACCAGAGGTACATCGCTTTGAGCGTGTCCTTGCGGCATTGATCGCTCTTGCGGCCGAAACGGTCCTCCTCATAAGACTGCCGGTTGAACCCCATCGTTTCACGAATGCCCGCGAGCGTATCTTGCAGGAGAGCGTTCAACTCCGCCGAGCCTTTGCGAATTTTCCGGTAATACTTGTGGATTCGTTTCGTAAAGGCAATCGCGCCGAACACGAGAAGTGGAATCGGCACCAACGCGAGCAGCGCTAACTTCCAGTTGAGCCAAAAGAGAACGGCCATGATACCGATCAAGGTCAAGCCTGCCGTGATGATCTCTTCCAGGCCGTCGACGAAAATCCTTTGCATGTGCTCCGTATCGTTGAGCACGCGCGACATGATTTCGCCGGTGGGGCGGTTCTCGAAGAAGCTGATCGAAAGACGCTGCAAGGCCCCGAAGACCTGCACGTGCAAGTCGTGGACGATCTGCTGCTCCAGGCTATTGTTCATCTTAATTCTCGTAGAGGCGCACACACTACGCAGCACGTAGGCGGTACACAGTCCGCCGAAGACCAGCGACAGGAGCTGTGTCTTGCCGGCCTGAATAACATCGTCGATGAGCACCTTAATCAGCCAGGGCGGGACCAGTTCGAACGC
>DASTJX010000035.1:0-2580 GCA_035716265.1 Nitrospira sp. | reverse complement strand
CGCTTGGCCTCTTCCGCTGCAATGGTGAAAGTTTGAACGGCACGCGAGACTTCCCGACGGGCATCGGCGATGGGCTTTCCCGCTTCGCCAGTCATGACTCTAGCAAATTCTTCCCGTCGATCGTAGAGCGCTCCTGCAATGCGTTGTAAAAGGTGAAATCGGGCGTGCGCGGGCAGCGCGGCCATCGGCTGCGCCGCACCGGCCGTTGATTGGATGGCGTCCTCGGCATCGGCCTCCCCGCCTTGCGAAACCTCAGCGAGGACTTTCCCGGTGAAGGGATCGTGCACCGGAGCGCGTGTGTCACTATGGCGCCATTGGCCGCCGACAAGGAATGGACGTGGTCCTTGCAAAAAGACACTCCGCTTGGGCGATCGGCTTACGTCGAGGATTCCACTGAGGATGCGGACGCAGGTTCGACGTTCGCCGCTTGTTCAGAAGCCTTGGCCTTGGCGACCAAGTCATCGGTCCCCCAATCGGCGATGGCTTCGATCGCAAATGCTTCATACGTGGACACCCCGTGACAGTTGGGGCAATCCGGCATCGGGACTTTGCGGTAGAACGCTTCTGACAGACAGGACATGCACACCCAGAAGGGAGGCTCACCATCGCGATGAGGGACGGGCCAGAAAGACTGTGTATCAGACATACGGTAATCCTTCGTGAATGGAGAACGTGATGGGTGATTCTCGCTCGATCCCGGCTGCGTTGTGACGACTACGATCCCTGCACCTTGGACAGCATACGATCGATTTCTTCGGCAAAGGCTTCAAACGGGAACGCCCCGGGAATTGCGACGGCAGGAACTTTTTCTGTCGGGCCGGCGACGGTCTGCATCAGCACAAATCCCGGTGTGCCACGAAATCCCCAGCGATTCGCCTCTTGACGGTCTTGGAAAATTGATTCCAGGTACTGCCGCTCATCGAAACACTTTCCAAACTGCAGCTCGTCCAAACCCACGGATCTGGCTACCCTCTTAAAGGACCCGGAATCCAATCGGTTCCCCTCGCCGAACAATCGATCATGCATGGCCCAATAGCGCCCCTGCGCTCCGGCGCAACGGGCTGCGACTGCCGCCTCGACGCCGACACCGCGATCGGATCGAGGATAGTCGCGGTAGACGAATTTGACTTTCCCCGTATCCAGATAAGCCGCCTGCAACCGCGGCAAGGTTTCCCGGAAAAATTTCAAACAATAGCCGCAGGTAAAGTCCGAATACTCGATCAAGGTCAGCGGGGCATCAGGCTTTCCTTGCACACGGCCGTCATCGGTTACCGATCGGGCGCCTGTGCCGGATGCACCGAGGAGTAGTCCGCAGAATAGCAACAGC
Source organism: Nitrospira sp. (assembly GCA_035716265.1). GTDB lineage: Bacteria > Nitrospirota > Nitrospiria > Nitrospirales > Nitrospiraceae > Nitrospira_C. The sequence continues at coordinate 1,253 of DASTJX010000035.1, read as the reverse complement.
AAGGCCGAGCGCACAATAGTCGTCCCGTTCATGTTCGAGCCGCTTGCCTGGCCTTGGTTCGCTCGAGCACGCCGGCCATCAGCAACGGCCACACGACCGTGGCGTCGCTCAGTACCTCGGCAAAACGTCCGCCTTCTTCGGGCGGCACGAACTTTCCCCAAGACACGCCTTCCTGGTATGTGCAGCCGCTCAGTCCTCCCCAGTAGTCCGGCTCAGGGCAGATACGCACGCCGTACTGAAAGCGCGGCGGTTTCACGCCTAACCCTAATCGCATGTTGCTGATCTCGATATACGGTCCCACTTGTTGAGACCAATTACGCGGGACTCCACCGCCGATCGTAAAAATGCCAAGCCGCTTGGCCGAGGTGATGAGCGTCGTATAGCTATTGAGATCTTGATACGGATTGAAGGATGGATAAGACGTATTGATGATTCGGAGGATGTCGAGATCACTTCCGCCTTTGGCTTGTGCACGTGCCTGATCGACCACGCGTCCCATTGCCCAGGTGCCGACATCCAAGCCCATCTCGGAGTCCGTGAAGGCTGGAATGTACACGGGAACGTTCTTCAAGTAGGCGCTCTTAAGGATGCCGTCCCCGTCAAACTCCTCGGCCAGTGTCTTTCCCAACTCTCTCGTGAGCATCTCAGAAGACAATGTCTGCTCAGGAGTAATGCGCTTCATGGTCTGGCCGACGACGTGTTCAACGTAATTGAGATTCGCCTCCATCTCCAACGTGTCGTAGACCCGGTTGTATCCTTTTTTAAATAGTTCCTCGTCACTGACCGAGGGAGGAACCCGATAATGAGTTTTTCCTACGGATTCGCTTAAGCCGTGCGCGATCAATGCCCCCGTCGAAACGACACATTGCACCATGCCGTAATCAATCATGGTGCTGATGATCTTGCCCATTTTGGCAATCGTCATGGCGCCAGATAGCGTCATCACAACCGCACAATCCGGATCCTCAATCATGGCCCACAGAACTTCGTAGGCTTCGCCGACCCGCCGGCCTCCGAATGCCGTCTTCCGCATCGCGATCAAGAGATCGTCGAACGAACGGATCTTTTCTAGGTTCAGGGGTTCCAGGGCCTCCAAGCCATCTTTCGCCCCATCGTGAAATTCGCGCCCGCCCATGGTGTGAGTCTACCTGAGAAGTGAAAGAAGAGTGAGCGCCTCCGTTATACACAACCAATACAGGAGGCGTCAACGAATGAAGAGCTTCACGGAACAGCTACAAGCATGGATTTAATGC
>DASTJX010000034.1:0-5901 GCA_035716265.1 Nitrospira sp. | reverse complement strand
TTCCACAAGCCACCAAGAAGCAGGCTGCGCAGGCAAGAGCAACGACCCTCATCAGCTTAACATCCGCTCCAATTGCTTTATCCGTTGCTCCACCTGGCCTCTAGCCGTGCCTCCGATCTGGGCTTTACGATCGATCGCTGCTTCCACGGTTAACCGGGCGAAGACACCGTTGTCAAAGCGCTCGGAAAACTGCCGCAGCTCCTGCAAGGACAAAGACGAGAGCTCCAGACCACGTTCCAGTGCCGTTCGCACCACGCGGCCGGTAATAGCGTGAGCTTCGCGGAACGGGAGGCCTTTGGTTACTAGGTAATCCGCCAGTTCGGTGGCCAGGAGGCCACCCCCTTGGACCGCTTGTTTGAATGCCTCACGGTTCACTTTGAGCCGACGAACCAATTCCGTCAAGACTTCCAGCGACGCCGCGACCGTATCCAACGCATCGAACACCGCTGGCTTATCCTCTTGCAGGTCTCGATTATAACTCAAGGGAAGCGCTTTCATCGTCGTCAGCAGGTTCATCAATTGGCCATAGACGCGGCCGGTCTTGCCCCTGACCAGCTCAGGCACATCCGGATTCTTTTTCTGCGGCATCATGCTGCTGCCGGTGCAAAAGGCGTCCGGCAGATCGACGAACCGAAATTCCTGCGACGACCAAAGGATGAGCTCCTCGCTCATGCGCGACAGATGCATCATCGTAATCGACAGCGCAGCGGCAATTTCGATCATGAAGTCCCGATCGGATACCGCATCCAGGCTATTGGTGGTCACGCGTGGAAACCCTAGGAGCCCGGCCGTGTAGCGCCGGTCGACCGGATAATTTGTGCCTGCCAAGGCGCCGGATCCGAGCGGCATTACATTTAATCGCTCCTGTGCATCCCGAATCCGTCCCTTATCGCGTTCAAACATGTCGACGTACGCGAGCAGATGGTGGGCGAATAGCACCGGCTGCGCCCGTTGAAGATGCGTGTACCCGGGCATAGCCACCGTCCGGTTGGCCTTTGCCTTAGCCACAAGGACGCGCTGGCAGTCTGCAATCCGTTCTGAGAATTGCTCTAGCTGATGACGGAGATAGAGTCGCACGTCCAACGCAACCTGGTCGTTGCGGCTGCGGCCCGTATGGAGTTTACCTCCCAATGGTCCGATAAGTTCTGTGAGCCGCCGCTCGACCGCCATGTGGATGTCCTCGTCATGGGGCATAAACTTGAATTTTCCACGATCCAACTCGAGCTTGACCGCTTCGAGAGCACGCACGATCGTGCGGCTCTCCGTCTGCGTCAACACTCGTGCCTTCTCTAACGTCTTGCAATGAGCAATGCTGCCCTGAATATCCTGTGCGTACAGTCGCCGATCGACGGTGACCGAGCTGGTGAACGCTTCGACCAAGCGGTGTGTCGGTTCGCGAAACCGCCCGCTCCACGCCTTGCCATTGGCCAGTCCGTTCGCTCGCCGGCCTTTGGTCATGAGGACAGGGCCTTTTTGCGCTGCGCCCGGATCTTCAGCCGCAAGGCATTGAGGCGGATAAAGCCTTCGGCATCTTTTTGGTTGTACACCTCATCCTCTTCGAATGTCGCAATGTCGAGACGATACAGCGAACGCTTCGATTTCCGTCCCGTCAAGGTGCAGCTGCCCTTATACAGTTTCACGCGAGCCGTGCCGGTGACGTCCTGTTGTGCTTCGTCGATCGCCTTTTGCACCATCTCGCGCTCAGGGCTGAACCAGTAGCCGTTGTAAATCAATTCTGCAAAACGCGGGATCAGGCTATCACGAAAATGCAGGACCTCTCGGTCCATCGTCAACGATTCCAGACCCCGGTGAGCCACATGGAGAATCGTGCCTCCCGGCGTCTCATAGACGCCGCGTGATTTCATGCCGACGTAGCGGTTTTCGACCAAATCGACACGGCCGATCCCATGTGCACCACCCAACTTGTTGAGATGGCCCAGCAACGCAGCTGGAGTCATCTTTTTGCCGTCCACCGCGACAGGATTCCCGGCCTCATAATCGATCTCCACTTCCACCGGCTTATTCGGCGCCTTCTCCGCCGAGACCGTCATCTGAAAGATCTCCTCTGGCGGTGACTCCCAGGGATCCTCGAGGATGCCGCCCTCATAGCTCACGTGGAACAAATTGAGGTCCATGCTATACGGCTTGGCCTTCGTCGCCGTCACCGGGATCCCGTGGCGCTCGGCATACTCGATCAGCTCGCGGCGGGAACGCATCTTCCACTCGCGCCAGGGAGCAATGATTTTCAACCGGGGGGCCAACGCCATGTAGGTCAGTTCAAAGCGGACCTGGTCGTTTCCTTTCCCCGTCGCTCCGTGGGCGACCGCCTCTGCCCCCTCTTTCATCGCGATTTCCGCCTGGCGGCGGGCGATGAGCGGACGGGCAATCGACGTGCCCAGCAGATACGAACCTTCATACGTCGCGTTGCCGCGAAGCATTGGAAACACGTACTGGCTGACAAAAGATTCTCGCAGGTCCTCAATATAGATTTTCCTGACCCCGAGTTTCTGCGCCTTGACCTTCACGGCCTGCAAATCTTCGCCTTGGCCCAGGTCAGCGCAAAACGCGATGACCTCCGCCTCATACGTTTCCTGCAACCATTTTAGAATGACGGAGGTATCCAGCCCGCCGGAATAGGCCAGCACCACTTTCTTGATTCCACGGTTCATCGTTATTGTGGCCTCCTTGTTCCCAGCAGCTTCGTCAGGATGGCTTTCTGCATATGCAGGCGATTTTCGGCCTGATCGATGATCACCGACTGCTGACCGTCCAACACCTCGGCTGTGATCTCTTCGCCGCGGTGAGCCGGCAGACAGTGCATGACGATCGCGTCTGGCTTGGCTTTGGCAACAAGCCGGCTGTTCACCTGATACGGTGCAAGGACCTTCAACCGTCTGGCCTGTTCCCGCTCTCGGCCCATGCTAATCCAGACATCGGCGTAGACGACGTCCGCTTCCTTCACCGCGACATACGGGTCTTGGCCGACATCGATGGTCGCTCCAGTCTTGACGGCTTCGATTCGGGCCGTATCGACCACGTGTTGGTCAGGCTGATAGCCGGATGGACAGCCCAGCGCAATGTTGATACCCATCTTGGCCGCGGCTTCGATGAGAGAATTCGCCACATTGTTGCCGTCTCCGACGTACGCGATTTTAATGCCCCCTAACCTTCCCTTCTTCTCTTTGATCGTTAGCAGATCGGACAAGGCCTGGCAGGGGTGGCTCAAGTCGGTGAGTCCGTTAATGACCGGCATGGTCGCCTCACGAGCCCACTCCTCAACCGTCGCATGGTCGTAGGTCCGGATGACAATTCCATCAAGATAGCGGGACAACACGCGCGCCGTGTCGGCCACACTTTCACCGCGCGATAGCTGAATGTCAGCCATCGGCAGCACCAACGCATGGCCCCCTAATTGGTTCATTCCTGCTTCGAACGAGACACGCGTTCTCGTGGATGGCTTTTGAAACAACAAGCCGAGCGTTTTGCCTTGAAGCAGGCGGTGCGAGGTCCCTCGCTGTTGTTTGGCTTTGAGCGAAGTGGCCAATGACAACAGCCCTTCGATCTCCGCCCTGGACAGTGCGGCCACGTCCAATAAGTCCTTGACCGGCTTGAGTCTTCGCTCATGCGCTCGTGTCATAGGCTAAGCGGCCTCAGTGCGCCGCGGCCTGAGCCGCGTGTCGGTCGAAGATCTGCGAGAGCACGTCGAGCAGACGATCGACTTCCGGTTGACTGATAATCAACGGTGGGACGAATCGGAGCACGTGGTCTCCGGTCGCGTTGATCAGGATGCCTCGCTTCAGGCAGTCGCTGACGACTGTTTTGGTGTCGATGTCGATTTCCATACCTTGCAGGAGGCCAAGCCCGCGTACGTCGCGCACGAGATGATGGCAATCCTTGCATTCGGACAAGCCTTTACTGAGGTACTCGCCCATGCGGCGAGCTTGGTCAAGGACGCGACCATCGAGGAGCACGCGGAAGACTGCGAGTGCCGCGGCGCAGGCCAGAGGGTTGCCGCCGAACGTTGACGCATGCGAGCCGGGGCCGAACGCAGCCGCGGCAGACGCCGTGGCCAGACAGGCCCCGATCGGGACTCCCCCACCAAGGCCTTTGGCCAGCGTCATGACATCCGGTGGGACCCCCAGTTGCTCGTAGGCGAACAGCGTTCCCGTTCGGCCCATGCCGGTTTGCACTTCATCGAAGATCAGGAGAATATCCTTTTCCGTACACAGGTCACGGACCGCTTTGAGATATTCGCGGCCCGCCACGTGAACACCTCCTTCCCCCTGAATCGGCTCCAGCATGATGGCTGCTGTTTTCTCAGTCACAGCCTCTTCCAACTCCGACAAGTGATTGAAGGACACATAGGAGAATCCCGGGAGAAGCGGTTCATACCCTTTCTGCACCTTTTCCTGACCGGTCGCCGTCAATGTTGCCATCGTGCGGCCATGGAACGATTGCTTCATCGTAATGATTTCAAAGCGGCCGGCGCCATACTTGCCGTGAGAATATCGACGCGCCAGCTTGATCGCGGCTTCATTGGCCTCTGCTCCGCTGTTGCAGAAAAACACCTTATCGGCGAACGAGTGGTCCACCAGCATCTGCGCAAGCTTCACTTGCGGTTCTGTGTAGTATAGATTTGAGGTATGGAGAAGGTGTGCGGCTTGTTTTTGAATGGCCAGAACCAGATCGGGATGTCCATACCCCAGAATATTGACGGCGATACCTCCGACAAAATCGACGTATTCACGGCCCTCCAGGTCGTACACCTTAGTCCCCCGTCCTCGCACAATTGAGATCGGTTGACGGGCGTATGTTCCCATTAGATACTGTTCTGCGCTTTCCTTAAGTTCTTCGGTCGGCATGACAGACGTATCCCCTTGTAAAGTAAGGGAACCTAGCACATGAGCGATGATGAAAGCAAATCAACCGTGAAAGTACCCGGTGGGCGCCTTTCCAGCCCGTGGTCGCAGCACGATGTGATAACCTCTGAGCGATGAAATTCTGTGCGCAGTGCCAACAGCAGAACCAAGACGACGCGAATTTTTGCCATCAATGCGGCCTTGACCTCGGTTCCGAGAACGCAGGGGCTTCCGTGTCCTCGACGCCTGCCCCAACGGCATTGAGTCGCACCGATCATGATCGCTTGCGCGACTTTATCGGTCCGAATGCGGATCGTTACCTCGAACAGTTCAAGAAATTCGGCTCGGTGCAATCCCCCCGGTTCGCCTTAACCTGGAACTGGCCGGCCTTTCTGTTCGTCTCGTTTCTATGGTTTCTCTATCGAAAAATGTATCTCTATGCGGCCGTGTATGCGATAGGGCCCATGGTTTCCACCTACCTGACGGGGGACATGACGAGCGGCATGGTCTGGAGCGTGGTAGCGGGAGCGACCGCGAATTATGTCTATTTTTGGCATTGCCGTGAACAGATCGCGGCGATTAAACAACATGACTGGGCTGACCCCTCGAAGCAGCATCTTGCCATGAAAGAAGCCGGGGGCGTGCAACCGTATGTCATCTGGGTGGGCGTCGTCTTCTATGCGCTGTTCTTCCTCACCATGTTTAAAATGATTGGTGACGGAGGGTTAGACCCCGATACAGTTCCAACCAAAGCCAAGCCCGCTACGATGACAAGCGCCTAGCTTCCGGCTGCCGAAGCCTGGATCGGCGTCAGCGGCGTCGCTGCCACGAAATCCAGGCCTGAAACCAGCTCCAGTCTTGCTCGTATGCAGCTCCGCCCGAGTCGGCCGACTCCTGCTTCTGTTCCAGCTGGGTGTATGTGCGGGGCCAGTTTTTCTGCCACCAGCTCTTCAGTTCATCGGGCCCATAGGCCTGCCCGCCCTGGGTCAGAATACCTGCAGCAGTACACAGCGGCGCGACGAGCGGCCAGTAGCGGTCCTTT
>DASTJX010000033.1:0-8244 GCA_035716265.1 Nitrospira sp. | reverse complement strand
GCAATGAAGGCATTTCTCGTGTTCGATAAGGCTGAGGGAGTGGGGGGCGATCCCTGCGGCGCGATTACCAAACCCATGCATGAGTCTGGTGCTTGCGCCCGTGAAATAAGCAATCAATCAGCGGCGACTTAGGAGAATCCCTAGTAGGGGGTGGCGAGATGGAACCGTATCATTTTTGTAAGAGGCTATTTTCGTCAAACCCAAGGAGGGAGGAGTTATGAAGACCTTGACATTCGGTGCATTCTTGATTGCAGGCGCATGCCTTCTTAATGTTGCTGATCATGAGCTTGCTCAAGCAGGATCTGCAGGTTCAGGCTCTGGTGGCTCAAGCGGAAGCGGCATGACTTCTCAGGGTCTTGCATCGGAACCCGCCGGCATTGGTGAGCGAGGAACTGGGCAAACCCAGAGCACGCTTGAGCGATCCGGAGCTCCCACCCAGAAAGGAACGACCTCAGAGCCTGCAGGAATCGGAGAGAAGGGTACCGGGCAAACACAAAGCACTATGGAGCGCTCTGGCCTCGGACAGACCAATGCTCAAAATCAATCTCCACTTCCTGCCGGTGTGGGTGAACAGGGCACCGGGCAAACGCAGAGCACAATAGAACGGTCCGGTGGAGGACAAAGCGCGACTCAAGGCGAGACGTCCCAAAGCGCAATGGATCGTCCGGAGCGTTGACGATTTGATCCTGAACCTAGCCTGAGGTACCGGGCTCCTCTCCGGCGCCTCAGGTTGCTAAAATTTTCCATAAATCTTTACTGCGCGAGCAGTGGTTAAAGCAGCCTCAACAATCGGTAAATAACCACGACGAACCAGGGAATTTCCTTGGTTGACACGCTCATTGAGAGGGCGTAGACGTGAGATTGCTGACTCCTGAGATTCTTTCCGAACGAAGGAGGAGGTCATCATGCCCGACCTGAATCCACCGGACCATCAGGGCCCTCCCAGTCATGGGTGGGCGTCTCGTCAGTCACGCTAGCGGGTCTTCATCAGCCACCGCCGTCCCGCGGAGGGACTATCAGACTTGAAGGGTGTAATGAACGGAGACAGGGCTGGTGTGAAGAAGGCGATGCTGGGACCTCCAGTCAAGTGTCTGCCTGGCGAATTGCCCTTATCCATCATGGCGGGGTAGGGTCTCGTACAACACAGGTTAAAAGTAGTCCGGCGTCATAAGCGCCACAAACGGGCGGCCTGCGAATTTCTGCGGGTCGCCCGTGTTGTTTGACAGATGCGCGTGCGCGTGGGCACGATTACGCAGCTAGGCAGGTCGGATAGATGTGAGGTGCAGTCTACTACCTCCAGCTGGTCCATTGTCCGAGTGTCGACAAGATCATCTCATGAATAGCAAGCACCTGGTTCTTACACACGAATGCCGCGGCGCCGGCGGTTCTCATGGCGCTGTACCTCGGGGGGGAGAAGTGGCCCGTGAGGCAGATGATCACGGTCTCCGGGCAGGATTCCTTGATACACTGGGTGGCTTCAACTCCATCGAGATAGGGAAGGCCGATGTCCATCAAGATCACATCGGGTTTGTGCTCGATAGCCATTGATACAGCCTGCTTGCCGTCTCCGGCCTGGCCCACGATCTGAATGTCTTTGTATTTTTCAAGGATGTCTTGAAGGAGCCGGCGTGTTCCTGGATCATCATCGACGAGGAGCACACGGTATTGGACTGGCATGGCGTCAGTCGAAGATGTCGACAGTGACTGCCTTGGAGAAGCCAAGCCGTGCTGAAAGCCATGATTGCCGTCTACCGAGGCGAGCATAACGAGTCTCCCTCATTTAAACGAGATATCCGTCTGACAGATATACAAAGGCCGCCGTGTATGACGGCCCAGTATCGTTATCTCTCTTATAAAGCGGTCCATCTCGCACGCGGCCTAGTAAGAACCCAAGTCGGGCTTGTTTTCTACCTTCACCCAGACGCCACAATACTATTTAGTGCTGGCCAGGCCATGATCCTCGAATCCCATGTACTGTTTGACGGACGCTGATCCGATCCTTGAAGGCTGACCGAAGAAGCGAAAGGCAACACTCAGGGAACGTCCGTTCCACTCTTGGAAGCCGCGACGTCGTGGAGCAGGTGATCATCACCCCGCACAGTCAAATGACTCCGGCCTCTCTGTGACAAATTTCAAGTCTGTTCCCGCTCGGATCTTCGAAAAATACGGCATAATACCCAGGTCCCTCCAGGTAGCCGGGGCCTTCCACTTGCTGACCTCCCTTCTGAACCACAATGTGAGCTAAACGGTCGACCTCGGCAGTACTCTCGGCCCAGAATGCAATGCGACACTCATTCGCCATATGCCCTGGAGCCTCGGTGACGCCAAAAAATTCCGACGATCCACCCGCTTTCCCAACCGCTTCAAATTGCAACCAGCCGTCGATCTCCATCCGGCGGGTGAATCCCAGCTCGGGCAACAGAGCCTCATAAAACACGCGTGCCTCCGGCAGGCTTCGCACCCGAAGATCAATGTGATCATATCGCCTTGGCATCAACTGCGCTCCAAAGTGCAGCACTATTCTACTTGTCTGTTGGTCCAGCGATCGTCTAGGTTCCTTCCCAGTCCCTGGGCCGGTGAGCAGTCAGTTATGCTTGCACTCCTCTGGACATGATTGCCTAGCATGTTTCGCTTCGTACAAGACCGGACCTCATCCATCCCGACGCGCGTGCTCGGAAAGACAGGAGTGAACCTGCCCATCCTGGGGTTCGGCACTGCCCCTAGCGGCCTTCGCTTGAGCACCAGAGACGCGGTCCATCTTTATGAGCGAGCCTTTGGATACGGAATCACCTATTTTGATACCGCGCCAGAGTTTGCAGGCTACGGAAAGGCTCAAATGCAGTTGAGCCATTTTCTCAAGCCCGTCCGTTCAGAAGTCTTTCTCGTGACGAAGTGCTATGAGCCGGACGGTGAGCGGGCCTTACAGCTGCTGCAGAAAAGCCTGAAGGAACTAGGCACCAGTTATGCCGACTTGGTGTTCGTTCACAGCGTCGGCGCCGACAAAATGGATCCTCGAACGGTGTTTGGCAACAAAGGCACCTACGCTGCACTGCTGAAAGCCAAGGCGCTCGGGCTGACACGGTACGTCGGTTTATCAGGACACAGCCGCCCGGGGCGCTTCGCGCAAGCGATACGCCAATATGACATTGATGTGTTGTTGAACGCCGTCAATTTCGTCGACCAGCATACCTACAATTTTGAAGCCCAGGTGTGGCCGGCGGCGGCTCGGGCGAACATTGGTCTCATCGCGATGAAGGTGTATGGCGGCGCTCAGGATCCGCCACCGCCGCCGGACCGGCTCAGTCATTCGATGATGGCGGCCGAATATCACGATCTTGCCTTTCGGTATGCCTTGAGTCTGCCACAGGTCTGCTGCGCCGTAATCGGCATGGCCACGCCTCGCGAGCTCGAGCAGAATGTCGCCCGTGTACGAACATTTCAACCGCTCTCGGGGAGTGAGGTGAGACGCTTGCGAGACGCCGGCAGGCTGATAGCCCGCGAATGGAACGATCATTTCGGGCCGGTCACGTAATTGCGAGCCGGAGAAAACCCGGGGCCAACTTCGATGTCATCCGCCTTCCTTTTCGTGATGAGTTTGGCAGCGGCCGTCAGCTGCCTTGAACGCGGCGGTCAGCGTGACGCGATTGTTCTCAAGCGGGAGTCATGCAGCATCTGATCCTGTATTGTTTGCACCGCCTCGGCAAGGGCGCGGTTAAGCCTGGCGCCTGGGGCCATTTCTCCGGTCGGATTGAAATTCTCATCGAATGAGGAAGAACCACGATACGTCCCGATCAGTTCACCGCTTTTGGTCAATAGAAAAAGCGTGAGATCGGCCTCCCCGCTGCTTGAGTGCGTCTTCAAGTCCAGCATGCCAGCCGCCATTTTGCCGAAATAGGGCAGAGGAAGTTTAGTCCACACCCTTGGGCGATAGTGCTCGTGTAAGGCGTTGATCCGGCCGGTGAGAATCAGGTCCGGCTGCCGGTCGAATGGGGTGATCTTCGAAAACACCCCTGCTTGCTCGAATGCATCCAGCAGCTCCTCTTGTACCTGATTCGCCAGCACACGAGGCGGGACTGCTTTCGCGTCAGGCCCTGCGAGACCAAAGCTGTCCTTGCCCGACAGTAACGCCGGGGCCGGATGCAGGTCGTGGAATTCCGCGGTGGCGTCAATGATCGGACGTGCCGGAGCGAGCGTGATGTCCGGGACAAATTCGGCTTTACTGCAGCCTGTCACGGCAGCCGCCAGAATCAATCCAAAGAGGAAAGCGGATCCTATCCGGCGCAATCCCTCAGGACCTTTAGTCGACGACCCGTTGAATCGTGGATGCATAGCCATCTTCCGTGACGTAGGCTTTCACCTGATCACCGACCGCCACCTGGTCCATCTTCGTGTTGTCATCGACGCGTACACGCCTCGACTCTCCGTCGTTATCTCTGATCGAGACGTACTTGGCTCCGATCTCATTCACGCGGCCTTTCACTGAATCGTTAGAGATGCGCTCGCTCATCGTCGGCGAGGCGGCACGACGTTCAGACGCATTCTTGGCGCAGCCCGCCAGCGTCATGTTCACCGCGATGACGGCTGTGAGCATCGAATAGAAAACTATCTTCATCGGGCACCTCCTTTTCCCTTACTTGCTGAATGTACCCGTCAGGGCATAGCTCACCACCCTAGGAACGCCACTAGGATAGCGGTCTCCTCACCCAAGCGCTGGAATCGCTGTAGGGTTTTCACTACTTGGATTGAAGGCCGGTGTAGCTAGCGAAACCTCTAGTCTTTGGAAAGCCCCTTGTTCTCTGCCAACTTACGTAGGGCCATTGGCGGCATATGGCGTGCAATCCTTCCCCAACCAGCTAGCCTGTTTAGAGTTGAGGAAGTTGCTAGTAAGAAGAACAAGAAAGGAAGAATGACATGAGAATCGCACAGGTCTCGCCTCTGTGGGAAAGCGTGCCACCGAGGCTCTATGGAGGCACCGAACGAGTGGTCTCGTATCTGACTGAGGAACTCGTTCGCCAGGGCCACGAGGTGACGCTCTACGCAAGCGGAGATTCCCAGACATCAGCACGCCTCGAAGCGGCTTGCCCGCACGCACTGCGTTTGAGCACTGGTTTGGTCAATCGTGACGCGCCGTTGATTCTGATGCAGGAGCACGCCATGGGCGCCGACGCCGATCAATTTGACATTATCCATTCGCATCTCGACTTTCTGAGTTTTCCCCTGAGTCGTCGTTGTCCAACCCCCGTACTCACCACCTTGCATGGACGCCTGGATTTGCCGGAACTGGGCCCAATCTTTCGGGAATATGCTGACATGCAGTTGGTGTCCATTTCGGATGCCCAGCGTCTTCCGCTTCCTCATGCCAATTGGCAGGCCACCGTGTACCACGGATTGCCCGATCTCTACACATTTCACCCCGACAATGGATCCTATCTGGCATATCTGGGACGTATTTGTCCCGAAAAGCGCCCCGATCATGCGATCGAAATCGCCAAACGGGTCGGGATTCCGCTGCGAATCGCGGCGAAAGTGGATCCGGCCGACCGGGAATACTTTGTGACGAAGATTGCGCCGTTGATGGATCATCCGTTGATCGAATACCTGGGTGAGATCAGCGATGCGGAGAAAGGCCACTTCCTCGGTGATGCCGCCGCAGTGCTGTGCACATACGACTGGCCCGAGCCCTTCGGGATCGTCCTGATCGAAGCGCTGGCTTGCGGTACCCCTGTATTAGCGTACCGCCGCGGGTCAATTCCGGAAATCATCGAGGATGGTGTGACCGGATTCATCTGCGACAACTTGGAGGAAATGGTGACGAAGATCGACCGTCTACCGCTCATTAAACGCCAGCGGTGTCGCGAGTCGTTTCAAGCCCGTTTTACGGTCGAGCGGATGGTCAAAGACTATCTCGCCGTGTATGAACGGATGGCGACTGTGCCGGCCAGATCCCATGCCATCGCCAATGGACGGTCCCTTCGCATGGTCGGTCGCAGGGCTGTCACGGTCAGCGAGCTGACGACCCCCCACGGCACAGCCTGACCAATAAACAAGCCGGGTCCAACCTTTGTGGACCCGGCTTTTCTCGCCTTCATTCCTCTCTTATCTTGCCTATTCTGAGGAGGGTTCCACCCTTCTGTAGGATAGCGGTCTTCCATCCCCGGCTTCTACGATGGCGTCATGCGTGCCCGCATAGCCGACCAGCGGTTCTTCTCCTTTCTTCTGATCGCGATTCTTTGCTTGCCCACAGCTTGCCGGCCCGTGCCGGTCGCTGACCACTCGCACACGACGATGCTCACCGACGATGTCGCAGTTCCTCACCATGTCCGGCGCCTCGCCGTCTGGTATCCACGCACCTGGGAACAGGAAGTTACCTATGGGTATAGCAGGCTCGAGCAGGCTGCGTTTCAGCTGAAGAAGCGGCGAGCGGATATTAAAATTCTGGAGCGGCGCAACCTGGAACAACTCACGGATGAACAGCATCTGCAACTATCCGGACGTGTCGGCGATGACAGCGTCGTGCGAGTCGGCAGGTGGTTGGGCGCTGACAGCCTCGTTCTCTTCCGCATCGACGGGCCCACATGGCGGGATCGGTTGTTGGCCCGCATGCATGGAAAGATGCCGCCCTTCGTCGTTTCGAGCAAGATTATCTCACTGGAAAGCGGAGAAGTGCTCTACCATGATGTTGTGACGGCCGCTCCAGTGCCGCACTTCGGTGAGTGGAGCGATTACGACAGCGACCATCAACTGCGTCCAGCCATGCAAGCGGCGCTCGATCAAGCCCTCTCGGCGGCCATTCTGCATCTTCACCAGTCATTCCGTTAACAACTGGCGCGACACGGGTCCGCCACCAATGTCAGCTGCGAACGGCTTGCAGCACTTCCCGCGCAGAAGACGACCCTGCCTTGGCAGCCAGGAAGTCTCCTCGCATCGCTTTCAAGGCATAGCGTTCCTCGTCGATTTCCCGCTGGGTGCGAACCCCGAGACGACGGAACAAGGGCACAGGCGGACACCATCCCTGTACGGCGTGCTGCAGCAGAAAGGTGGCGACAGCGGCGGGAAGTAAGAACCACCGTCGGTTCACAAAGCGTGCAAGCGTCAATCCGATCAAAGAGACGGCCGCGGCGTTGGCTTCGAGAATGCGCTCGATGTCCCATTCCGTATCCAGTTCCTGCAGCCTCACATCGATGAGGCGCCGATCGGTCGAGTACGCTTCTACATTTGCCTCGGTTTGCTGTGTGATACGCTCGTTGATTGCTGGATCGGTATGTTGCGGTACTCGCTCGGTCGTGGAAGACAGAAGGGGAGACGCGGTTGGGACGGACATGAAGACCTCCATCTAGGGTACAATTGAGGAGATAGAATCGCCCATTTGAGACGAGACTGCACCTCGGGGCATCCCCAGAGCAAACGGATAGCTGCGCTCATCGGTCGGGTCAGGAACGCTGAGAAACAGACCGGGACAGGAACCATGCATAGAGCAGCGCGAGCGAGACATAGTTGGGTATCAGAATGGCTGGCGTCATCCATTGCCATCCGTCGAACTTCCAATCAACCAACGGCCAGAAAACCGGTGTCGCGAAGAAGGCGTGCGAATGGGTCGGCACATCGACCAGCACGTGCAGGCCCCATGCGGCGACCTCCCAGCGTGGTCTCTTTGTCGCTAACCAGGCGAGAAGAAAAACGACAAGAAAGACCACGAAGCTATGCGTGATGTCGTATAGGTGATGCACATATTTCGGGATGGTTGATTCGGGTGGCGTACCGAGGCTGAAATCGGGTGGATCCGCTAAGCCGAGTATGACGGCTGTCCAGAGTATTCCGAAAGACAATAGGTCCGGTGCGAGCCCGATGACGAAGGCGAGCCAAAAGCTTGGGCGGCTCTTTCGGCCGAAGGCGATGCCACCCCAAAGACCATGTGAAAGTATGTCCATGATAGCTCTGAGTAGAGGGCCGACGGCTACCATAACAAATTTCCCGGGCGACTTCGCGTAATGTCGTCTAGGAAGGCTCCCGGCTCGTTCACGGCTCCTTCACTGGCAGAATCGGCGGAATTGTGCCAGGAGAGCCCACGCTGTCGAGCGAAGTTTTGAAATCAGCGCTTAGCTAGTTTGGACTGGTGAAGCCGGAGAGAAGGCATGGCCAGAGTCGGCGACGGCGGACGTCATGTCGTAAAAGTCCTGTTCCTGATCGTGCTGCTGATCGCACTGCCTTTAATTGGCGTGATCCTGGCCGGCAAACCGATCGATC
>DASTJX010000032.1:0-3294 GCA_035716265.1 Nitrospira sp. | reverse complement strand
ACACGCCAGCAAGCCCGCGGCTCTGAAGAGGATCGCCTGCATCGTGAGTTGGCTGGGGAGGAACAGGTGATCGAGAACATCAACAAAGCCATTGAGGCGGCATCTTCAACACCAACGACCAAGGCGGCGCTGGAGAAAGCCGAGCGTGACCGCGACCGGCTGCAGGGCATCCTCAAGACCAAGGCGACCAAGGTGGACACGCTGGGCGTGCTTCTGCCGAATCTGAAAGAGCGCTTTAAGACTGTGATGACTGACCTGACTACCCCTGACGGGCCAGAATACGCACGCGGCGCGGGAGACGCTTCGGACGCTGTTGGGCGAGAGATTGTGCTCCACCCCAGTGCCGATGGGACGGAGCGGTTTTTAACCGCCGAACTCTCCGGCAACTATGCCGGAGTCGTTCGGCTGGCGATGGTAAATAATCATGGTGGAGGGCACGGGAGTTGAACCCGCGACCCCTACGTTGCGAACGTAGTGCTCTCCCAACTGAGCTAGCCCCCCACCTGATGGGAACGGAAGGACGCGAACTCAGGATCCCGCAGGGTTGGTGCTGCACATCAGTGTGCACACAGGGATGCTGCGGTAGAAGAACGGGGAGGAAAAAGCTCGCGTCCCCCGTGAGTCCGCATTATACACAACGCGCCCTTCAGTCTCTAGCTGGAAGCGTCATGGTAGACCGCTTATGACGGGCTGATCACGCTTTCGCCCACTGACTTACCGTCCTCGATAAGCACCCGCCGGCCTTCGACCTTAAGGCGGCCTTCTGCAAAGAGCTGGACAGCCCGGGGATAAATCTTATGCTCTTGCTCAAGAATGCGCGCAGCCAGGATCTCCGGCGTATCGCGATCAAAGACCGGCACCGCGGCTTGGAGGATAATCGGTCCCTCATCGACGCCCTCCGTCACAAAATGGACGGTGCACCCCGCCAGCTTGCATCCCCATTCGATGGCTTTTCGTTGGACGTCCAAACCGGGAAACGAGGGAAGGAGCGAAGGGTGAATATTCATCATCCGATTTGCAAACGCGCTGACGAGGAACCCCGTCACAATCCTCATATAGCCGGCTAACAGCACCAGTTCGACATCATGTTTTTCAAGCACCTCCCGCAGAGCGCGATCGTAGGCTTCACGGCTATCGGAACGTCCTGCAAACAGTTTCGGATCAACGAAGATGTCTCGGACGCCATGTTTGCGAGCGCGTTCCAGCGCGACGGCGTCCTGCTTATTGCCGATCACCGCCACCAGGTGAGCGTGAACCTGTCCAGCTTCGATGCCGTCGATGATGGCTTGAAGGTTGGAACCGCGGCCGGAGGCGAGAACGGCGATCCGAAGCGGCGTCGATCTCTTAATCGACATACTCGACCTCAGGCTCCGAGCCTGACCAAGACACGATCTCACCGATCTGCCAGCCTTGTTCGTCCAAGGCTGCGGCTTTATTCAGAACCGGAGTGGCCAGATGGGCCGGCACCACGAGAATCAACCCGATACCCATGTTGAACACACGAAACATCTCTTCACGATCAACCTGCCCCAACCGGCTCAAAACCCCAAAGAGAGCAGGAATGGGCCAGGCCTTTCTATTGATTCTGGCGCGGGTGCCATTCGGCAAAACACGCGGCAAATTTTCCGTGATGCCCCCGCCCGTGATGTGGGCAATGCCTTTTATGTGGAATTCCCGCAGCAGGGCCAGAATCTGTTTCGCGTAGACTCTCGTCGGCGTGAGTAAGACTTCACCCAGCGGGCGGTCCAGTTCGGGCAGCCTCGCGCTAAGATCCAACTTGGCCTTGTCGAAGAAGACCCGGCGTGCCAGTGAGTAGCCGTTGCTATGCAGACCCGAAGACGCGAAGCCGAGCACCGCATCGCCGGGCTTGATGGTCTTTCCGTCGATGATTTTGGGTCTGTCGACCACTCCGACAGCGAATCCGGCAAGATCATACTCTCCCTCTGCATACATCGAGGGCATCTCCGCCGTTTCGCCGCCGATCAGCGCGCATCCCGCCTGGCGGCAGCCATCGGCGATCCCAGCTACAACCTGTTGCGCTTTGTCAACGGCGAGCTTCCCTGTGGCGAAGTAATCCAGGAAGAACAACGGCTCGGCTCCACTCACCACAATGTCATTGACGCACATGGCCACGAGATCGATGCCCACCGTGTCGTGCCGATCCATCATGAATGCGATTTTCAGCTTCGTGCCGACGCCATCGGTGCCGGAGACGAGAACCGGATCTTCATACTGTTTGGCTTGCAGGCGGAAAAGTCCCCCGAATCCGCCCAAGTCTGCCAACACTTCTGGGCGAAACGTCGAACGGACAAGTGGCTTGATGCGATCGACGAACTCATCTCCGGCGTCGATGTCCACACCGGCTTCGCGATAGGTGGTCATAGCAGGGCACGCATCTTAGCGGAGCAGTCTTGAAGAGGTCAACGCGATGACGTTCAGGCTTCCGGTCTCATTTCCACATCGAGCAGCTTGATCTTTCGATGCAGATGGCTGCGCTCGATCTTGAGATCCTCGGCCGTGCGGGAAATGTTCCAATGATGTTCGCGCAATTTTCGCCCGATGTATTCTTTTTCAAACGCATTGCGGGCGTCGCGCAACGAGTCGAACGGCTGGGTAAACAGCGGGCTGGCTGACGTCTGGACCGAAGGCATGACTGAAGATACGGCTCCCGGAGCTTTGACTTGAAGCGTCATGGTGGCCTGGGCCGCGTCGATCACGTTGCCCGGAACCATGATCATCAGGCGCTCGATCAGGTTTCGAAGCTCCCGGATATTGCCCGGCCACTCGTATTGCTGAAAGACGGCCATGGCTTCGGGCGTCACCTCTTTTGTCCGCAAGCCCTGCTCCTCGGCGTGTAGCTTCATGAAATGGCGGATGAGCAGCGGGATATCCTCCCGGCGTTCTCGAAGCGGCGGCACGACGATCGGCACAACGTTCAACCGGTAATAAAGGTCTTCCCGGAACGTGCCTTTTTCAATCTCTTTCATGAGATCTTTGTTTGAGGCGGCCAGCACGCGGACATCGACCTTCAACAGCTTGGTCCCGCCGACCCGGTTGAATTGTTGTTCCTGAAGCGCACGAAGCACCTTGGCCTGGGTATTCAAACTCATGTCGCCGATCTCATCCAAAAAGAGCGTCCCGCCGTCGGCCTGCTCGAATTGTCCACGTTTCATCGACGTGGCGCCGCTAAACGATCCCTTTTCGTGCCCGAACAGCTCGCTCTCGATGAGTGTTTCGGGGATCGCGGCGCAATTGACCGCCACGAACGGACGGTCAGCTCGAGCGCTCTGAAGA
>DASTJX010000031.1:0-4992 GCA_035716265.1 Nitrospira sp. | reverse complement strand
GGTGCATCGCCGGCTGCTCGAACGTCCAAGTGCTGCGGCTCACCTCGGAGACGTTCCCGCCTCGCGAAGTGGAGGATGTCGCCATCCTCAGCCAGTTCCCAAGCGCCGCCCATGAAAAGATCGCCGAACTCAGCGAAACCTCGTCGTCGGACCACATTTCCAAACTCCAACGACATCTCCTCGACAAGGCAGCTGAGCTCGGAGCAGACGCGGTAGTGTTCTCAACGCCGATGACACGCACAGAGCAACGCGTGGCCTATCAGCCGGTCTACAGCCCATGGGGATATTACTCGCCCTATTATGGGTTGGGTCCCTACAGCTATCGGGGGCCGTGGGGCTATGGTTATGGACCATGGGGACCGATGGGAGGCTATCACCACGCCGTCCCGGTGCCGTATCGCGTGCGCACCACGACGGTGAAAGGCACGGCCATTCGCTATAGCTGACGAAATTCAATAGACGCCCGCTCAGTTGGAGGGAACACCTATGAAGTTTCACGGCATGTGGATGATCGGACTGGCCCTTATGGCCGCGGCCGGCTGCAATGGAACTACGGCGACAGAGCGAATGGGAACGGAGCAAACCGTCCACCAGCGGCCGGATCCTGTCCTCGACATGCTGCACCGGGGCGTGATCGAGCTCAACGAGAGCATCGACGAGCTGACGCGCGACATCGCCGACCTCCAGCAGATGCCGGACGTCTCCGATCCACAAGTGCAAGAGCTGCACGGATTGGATCTCGCGGCCTGGCAGCTGCACCTCCAGCAATGGGTGGCCCAGCGCGATCGTCTCGTGTCCTCGCTCGACTTCATTCAGCAGGCGCAGGCGGCGCCCCAAGACAAGGCCGCCATCGGCGACCGATGGTCCGAGCGTCAGGCCGAATTCATGAAAACCGTAGAGGCATTGAGGACCCAGCGACGATCAATCGAACAGAAGCGCAACGACATGGAATCGCAAGTCCTCGGGCGATATTTCAAGTGAAAGATGCGGGGCACGTGAGGGCTGTTGGTCTCCGACTGCACGCTTCGACGCGCATCTATTAAATGGTCCCTCCAAGCTCGCTTGTTGCCTCCTCGGGCGGGGCTGGGTTGGTCTCCGACTGCGCGCTTCAACGAGCACCGCCTTGTGAAACTACTATTAGTCCCGTGTGCGCGTTGGGCGAGCAAGGGAGGATCAACAGCCCTTACGCCCCCCTCCATCTTTCCTCCACATGTTCTGTGGATAAACCTGTGCACGAAGAACTTTTTCCGTCATTTTTTAGCCTTGCAGGGGCAACTGATCACCACATTGCCTATTTATTAGGCATAGAACCGGCCACCAAGCTGACCGCTATATATGGTGTTGACGTTTTTCTCGCGGTATGAAGCACACAATTAGTGACTAAACTGGGGCGGTAACAATGGTTCGCCTTGGGCGAACTACGTAGCGCAGGCCGTGCAGCTTCAATTGTAAAGTGGTTATCCACATCTCTACTGCTCGGCATCACTTCTTGGGAGCGGCCTGTAAGGCCGGCTCGAGCGCGGGATAGTGAACCAGCTAGCGCTTTCCTGGGAGTGATTCGTTGACCGGTGGTTATGGCGTGCTGAACTACCGCGTGCGAGGGATAGCACCGCTTCGGAACGGAGAGCCCTGCAAGGGCGATGACGCACTCGCCCGAGTGTCTCGCAAAACGCCTGCATCCTTTCGCGGCGAGCGATCAGCAGGATTTACGATGTTGATTTCTTTACCAGCGAGTGCAGCCTTTCCCAGGCCCGTTCATGCGACCCCTCCTCCAGTTGTTTGGCCGCACCGATAAGCAAGCGCAAACTGTTTTCAATCTCACCCATTCTTTGTGTGCAGGATTCAAGGGCATGTTCCTCATTCCGAAGATCTCGTTCGACGTGTGTCGCTCGCTCCAAATCTTGAGGAACAATGCGAGAGAGCATCTCCCACTGCCTGCGCAAGACCGCGAGGTGCTCTTCTTTGCGCTCGATCGTTCTACGCAATTGGTACAGCCATAGCGCCATCTGAATGACGACGGTCGCCTCGTGTTCATCCAACGGACTTGCTATCAAATCAACGGAGCCCCGCTTAAGTGCTTCGGTTGCAAGGTCGGCGTCTTCCTGACCGGCGGTAACAATAAAAGGGGTACTCGGTTGGAATGATTGGTTCAGGCGAATGAGAGAAAAATCTCGCATCCCGGCGAATCGAACATTGCTCAATACCGCATGATAGCGTTGCGTCCGTATTTGTTCCTGGGCGTGATCGTAAGACGAGGAGACATTCAAGCGGCAGGCTGCAATGCTTCTGTCGAGAATCTGAGAGAGGATAGAGAGGTGCGAGGATTCGTCATCCACGATCAAGATCGGCTGAGGACCTACTACGGGCGTATCGGACACCATGCCACCATGCTGCTCAAAAGACGCGTCAGTGGTGGATGCACATCCCGGACAGAAGAAAGCCACCCATATGTCGGTTTCTGTCCGACTGAATACGTTGCTCAAGTGGTCTTAGGACGTCTGTTCACACCTCATCAACTTAGCTTCGCTAAACGTCGTGCAAGACTCGAACCACTAATCGTGGGCCAATAATCCGCATGGGCATTTCGAAAAATTGGTTCCTGAAAAAACCACGCTTTTTTCTCTATCAGGACAGATTGTTCTTTCCGTGCACAAGTTTTCTCAGCTACCGCTACAGCGGAAGGCTTTGAGAGAGCTGCGGAGCGGAAACGGATCGGGCAGGGTTGGGCGAGTCCTCTCACACCAAAAGCGAATCAGCGAGCGCACGCAGCAGTTGTGCCCCATCGCCACGCCATGCGCTGCCGTGCATGCAGGCGAGGGTGGCCGGGTGTGCCGCGGCGAGCCGCTCCAGCATCGCGCGGGCGTGCTTTGTGTGGGAGAAGTAATCCATCTGGTGGCGGAACGCCTCACTCGGTCCAAGAATATCCGACTCGGTGAGGGCCGGCAGATCAGCACCTCCCTGCGTGAACAGGTCGCCACAGAGCAAGGTGGAAGTGCGTTCCTCCAGCAGAAAGCCACATTCCCATGCGTGGGGTAGATGCGGCGTGTCGAACCACCGCACGGTGTGCGTACCCAGAGCTAATCGTTCCCCATCGGCGAGTGCACGGGGCGCCCGATCGGCGAGGTCGCCGATCGAGACCAGGGCCGCGACCGTCCCGCACAGTGGTACAGATTGTGGCGCGGCGGCAAGCCATTCGTTGAGCGACCCGCACTCGTCGGCTTCCACATGAGACAGTCCAATATAGCGAAGCCTCTCGATCGGCAGAACGCTCGACACGGCTTCTCGCACGAGCGGAAACATCTTCCGCGGGCCGGTATGGAAGAGCAATGGCTCATCATCGACGAGAAGATATTGGTTGAAGGTGAATCCGCCCGCACCTTCGATCACCACCGGGGTGTTAATGCGATAGATCCCCTCGGCAACTTCATGCACGTTCGTCCCCGATTGCCTGTTTGTCACTGTCATCAGCGTCTCCTTGCTATGAATTGAGCGCCCTCTGGTCACGACCCGGGCTATTCTACTCGGCGATCAGTTAAATGTTCTCGATGAAAAGTAGCCTGTGTCGTTTTCTATTTCCCATACGAGGCAATCAAGTACAAGATTGAGAAGGCTGTTAGAGGATGACTTCACAGTCGAGCAGGAACACCTTCAGCGGAATTTCAAGGCCATGGCAGCCGTGCACGTGCCTGGCATGCAAGTCCCTGACGCCGTTAACGATCTGTGTCATGTGGATCTGCACGTCTTCAATCGCGACCATGTACAAGGTGTTTCGGTCGGTTGAATTGCCGGCCCCTGACACCGTCCCGGTCACACCGCTGCCGCCCACACCGCGAATCACGGTATAGCGTTCGATACCAAGTGCCGAGAGCAGGTCGAGAACCTCCTGTTCGAGCTTCTCCCCGCAGACGATGTGCAGCATCTTCATGAGCGCCCTGTCCCGACAATCTTGGCGGGTAACGCCATCCCGGTACAACTTCCACGACGGAAGTACAGGCAAACGGTGTGGAAAGCAAGCGCTGAGAAACTAAGCCCGATCCAATGGACCTCGAACTCGGCGCCTCGTCATCGTGCGTTACTCTTCCTGCGTACGTAAACAGCTAGCCTCAAGACTCGCTTCCCAAACTTTTCATCGCCTCGCTTAAGGCCTTGGAATTCGGCCATAATGGGCCGCTGTCGATTTCCGCCACATGCAACGACTATAGGATGAAAGCCGGGAGTGCGTACTTGAACGAGAGGAATGAAATATGAAATTCATCTGTCTTGGGTATGCGGACGAAAAGACCTGGGCGGCGATGTCCGAGAGCGAGCGGAACGCGTTGATGGATGAGTGCTTGGCCTACGACGACGTGCTGCGACGAAACGGACACTTTGTCGGCGGCGATGCGCTTCAGAGCGCGCGGAATGCCAGGACCTTGCGATGGCAGAACGACAAAGCGGTCGTGACGGACGGCCCTTACGCAGAGACCAAAGAGCAATTGGGCGGAATCCTCGTGCTCGAGGCGAGGGATCTGAATCATGCCGTTCAACTTATGTCGAAGCACCCGGGCGTCAAGGCGGGTCCGTTTGAGATTCGCCCGACCGAAGACCTGTCGGCCATTGTGGCAGAGAGCGAACGGCGGCGAGCGACGAAAAAGGAGAAACAGCATGAAAAACAAAGTTGTATTCTTTGAAATCCCGGCATCGAATTTTAACCAGGCGAAAGCGTTTTATGAAACAGTGTTCGATTGGAAGGTGGAATTGTCGGGCGACGAAGGGGCAATGGCGTTTACCACGCCCGTAGACAAAGATCAAAATCCGCTTGAGCCGGGAGGCATCAATGGCGGGTTCTATAAGCGCAAGTCCAACCACGATCAACCATCGTTCGGAGTAGAAACCGGCGACATCGACAGGACGCTTGCGGCCATTGAGAAAGCAGGAGGAAAAGTGAAGACGCCAAAACACTCGATTGGAGAATGGGGGTTTATGGCAGACTTCGCAGATCCAGAGGGGAAT
>DASTJX010000030.1:0-2353 GCA_035716265.1 Nitrospira sp. | reverse complement strand
AAGGTGGTCACGTCCCCGGTGCGGAAGAGGACATTCGTAAGCCCCAATCGCTTGGCTTTGCGCTTCGCGACGGCCAGCATCTGATCGGCCAGATCGATACCGGTTACCGAGCCGGTTGGTCCCACGGCTTGCGCGTCAAGGAGGGCCGGATAGCCCGTGCCTGAGCCGAGATCCAGGACCAGCATGCCGGGCAGCAGGTGCGCGTCGGCGACCAGCCGGTGGTTGAGAAATGCCATCTGCCGGTCGAAAAACGGATCCCACTTCTCCCAGCCGCCGGCAACGCGATTCCAATCTTGGCGTTGCTCTTCGACGATTTGGTCTGCGGACCGCGGTGTCATGGCTGTTGCTTAGCGCCGCCGCCGTTTCGATTTTGCTTTCGTACGCTTGGCCGTTGGTTTGTTTCTCGAAGTGGGCCGTTCAATTTTCGGTTGCCAAAGCCCAAATGTGGCTCCTGTGGGATCGTTGATGATGCTTAGCCAGCCGTATTGTCCGGCGACCATGACCTCGCGATGGATGGTGGCGCCGAGACTCCGGGCCTTCTCCGTCACACCGCTGATGTCATCCGTCGCGATGTAGGGGATCCAGAAGGATTCTGATCCGGGTTGCGAGCTCTTCATCATGCCACCGGTGGGGAACAGGTGCTCATTGAAGAGCGAGTACGGCATATCCGGTAGATCGCGGACTTTCCAGCCGAACAGCTTCTGATAGAAATGTTTCGCCTTGTCGAGGTCCTGGGTGATCAGCTCGATGTGCCCGAAGTTGGTCGCCATGGTGCCTCCGTCGATCGATCGCCGGTTACTTGATTGCCTGCAAGCTTTCCCGCAGTTCCTTCAATTCCGCGATCGAGAGATCCAAGTGCTGATCGCGCTGCGGCTGATCGTCCTTGAACTTCCAAAGACGCCGAAAGATCGCGGTCAATTCCTTTTTATGAGTCACGGCCAGATCGTACGCCGGAGTCTTCGTCTGTGCCTTCGGGACATCGCAATAGGAGTCCAGGAGGGCATGGAACTGGTTATGGTAGTCGTCCAGCGGGGCGTCGACGCCTTTGCCGCCCTTTGCCTTGGCTGCTGTCGCCTCCATCATATTTGTCAGGTTGATCATCGTGTCAAGGCCGGTCGCGCCTTTCGCCTGGACAGCATAGTCGTCGGCGCGCGGATAAAAGAAATAGCTGCACCCCCCTAATCCCAAGAGCATCAACGTCAAAGCCATCAGCCCGATCGTGCGTGCCATATCGTTCCTCCTGTCAATGAGTGAGGATGACTAGTCAAGCACGTTGCCAAGGCGATGGTCAATCCCGAGCGTGAGAATCGGAGGCAAGGCAGGGGCCTGTGAACCGTGTGGCGGCATCGAGTATGGAGGAATACGCATCGAGCGCGAACCAGCTGTCATCATGCCACCTGGCGGTATGTCTCTCAGATCAGCTCGATCGTGGCTCTCCGATGACTGGCACGGTCACGCATCGACCAAAACTTTGAAGCCACCATACACCATGCGCTTATGATCAAATGGCATGTCCTTTGGATCCCCCAGGCCGTGCATGCGCGGGTCTTGCATGACCTTGGCATTGACGCGATCTCGATGCGCGCGCGATTTGAACAGGATATACGCGAACACGACCGTCTCGCCTGATTTAATTTTCATCTGACGAGGGAACGGAACTCCCATTTTACAATTGAGATCATCGCCGGCGCACTCCTTGTAGTCCAGGGCGCCGTACTCTCGCCATATTTTCCCCGCCTTTCGCGCCATGCGGCGGTAGACTTGCAACTGTTTTTTGGGGATGGGCAGGACGTATCCATCGACATAGCGGGCCATGCGAACCTCCTATGCGGCAGGAAACGGCCGAGCGAGAAAACCGGTAGCATCGCACTCATGAGTGCTCGGTTAATCCAAGACCGGGTGTGCTGTCGGCCTTCATGCAGAGATACCCCGCCACGGGTTTCGTGGCAGGGCTCTTTACAAAGCTTTGCAATTGCTCGACGTGCGTCTTATTCTCACCAATCTCAACGTCCCATCCCGTCTAGGACGATGACGTTCGGGTGTACACGATTTCCATCATTTTCGTTTCCTTGCCCCCATGATGAGCTCCGTACATGTCGAACGTCTGGTGATTGTCGTCGACGATCTTCCACACTGCACGGTGCGTCATCTTCCCTCCGCCCGGCTCCGCATGTGAACCTTTCAGCGTAATGGTCTTCCCGTCGGCGCTCGCCGTCCCCTCCATGATAAAAATCCCGGTGCCCATGGAATCCATCCAGGCCGTCACATATTTCTTGGTCATGTTGTCATATGCGTCGATGCCGATCCCTGAGAAGGGTTGGCCCATCATCTGCGAATTGTATTCCTGATAGAG
>DASTJX010000029.1:0-4534 GCA_035716265.1 Nitrospira sp. | reverse complement strand
TTCCTGATCTTCGTGCTCTCGCTGGGACATGCCATCATACCGGTAGATCTGCATCAGAAAATTGCCGCCGTCCTTGTCGAGCGACCGATCAATCCGGATGGAACGCGTCGCGAAGTTCGGATCCTGTTCTATCGGGTCATCTGGAAAGGAGATGGCCACGCCGATCGCCAATACCTCCCGCCTGGCGAGCAACATATGGAAATGTTGCGGGACGCGGCGTTGTATCAACAATTCTTTGCCAAGCTCTCGAAGGCCGTATTCCTGGAGCCGTTCACATTATAACGATGAGGTAACGATGAGACGCGTCTGGTGGGGACCCCTGGCAATCGCGGGCACGCTGTTCGTGCAGGGCTGTGAAACACCGCAGCCGACCCAGGACTTGCTGGCGCCAACAAGTCCTGGGTCGGCTGCGGTGTTTCACAGCCCTGCACGAACAGCGTGCCCGCGATGGCCAGGGGTCCCCACCAGACTCGTCTCATCATCACCTCATCGTTATAACGTGAACGGCTCCAGGAATACGGCCTTCGAGAGCTTGGCAAAGAATTGTTGGTACAGCGCCGCGTCCCGCAGCATTTCCATGTGTTGTTGGCCAGGGGGCAGGTATTGGCGATCGGCGTGGCCATCTCCTTTCCAGATGACCCGATAGAACACGATCCGGACTTCTCGACGCGTCCCGTCCGGATTGATCGGTCGCTCGACAAGGACGGCGGCAATTTTCTGGTGGAGATCCACCGGTATAATGGCATGTCCCAGCGAGAGCACGAAGATCAGAAAACGGCCGATGTCCTGACCATATTGCCTGGCGCTTCGCTCCTTGGTGGCCCGCAGAAAGCCGACATCCTGCACGCTTTCCTCCACCTGAAAGCCGAGGTCCTGAAGGACCGCCGCGGAGGCCGACAGTAACTCTGTCTGATCACTGGTTTCGAACAGGCGGGTCTGCATCGCGCGGTGTATTGCGCTTTCCGGTGTGAGCTGAAACAGCTCACTCGGGTCGGTCGGGGTTGTGCAGCCGGCGAGCTGGCTGGAGAAGAGCAAGGCGGTCGCCACCGGGGCCCATCCACGCATCACGCGGCGAGAGTCCCGGTTAGAACTGCGTCGAGTTGTACGCAAAGTCGCGGACCTTCTTCTCTTCGTCGTACTTGATGATGATGGTGAGGGTCCGCTGCCGCTGTGAACTCGATCGGTCGCTCGAACTGCCGCCCAAAATGATGATGCCTCCAAAGGAGGAACTTGCTGTATCCACCCGATCGGTCGACACTTTGTCGTAGATCCAGACTTCCCGACGCTTATCGTCCGTCGTCACAATATTCGGGCTACCCAGCAGCTCAGCCACCTGCGAGGCCGGCATGCCGACCTTGATCTCTCCCTGCACCTTTCCCACCGTCAGCCGATCTTCCTTAATCTCCGCCTTTTCTCCTCCACAGCCTGCTCCGCCCAGAGACAGGCATAGTGCCAGTGCGATCCATGCTCGTTTCATCGAATCCCCCTCCGGTGTGATGGCTCTCTCGCTCAAGCGGTTTCCTGCACGATACAATGTCCACCCGCAAAAATCATCCTGCCGTGCCGCGAGCTGGTAAAAAAGAATCGCCTGTGCCGCGATCAAATTTTGGGAATGCGCAAGGTCTTGCTGATCATGAGACTGCCGGACAGGACAAAAAGGAATGACAAGGGGTGTAACTCCCAAGGGCCGAGCGACAGCGAACCCCAATAGAGACGCTCGCCAATGCGGTCTTGCCAGCCGGCGACGGCAAGCACGGCAGTCAGTAAGATGGTGGTGGGAATCGGCGTGCCTTCGAAATAGGCGACCTTGTCGCTGCCTTCCGACAGGCGTTCGGCGGTCACGTTGTAGCGTGCGAGCCGGCTCACGCCGCAACAGACAAAATAGATCAGCGCCAACCAGTCCCAGGCTCCTCGCAGGCCGGCGGCGAAGCCGAGCGTCGCCGGCGCCACGCCGAACGAGATAATGTCGGCCAGCGAATCCAACTCGCGTCCGAGCGCCGAATGGGTGTGCCTGAAGCGGGCCACGCGGCCATCGAGCCAGTCGAAGACGAGCGCGGCGGGCGTCAAGGCCGCGGCGGTGAAGTAATGAGCGGGCAACTGGCTGCCCATGTACAGCATGGCGCAGAGCACCGCGGCAATTCCGCAGGCGGCATTGGCCAGTGTAAGCACATCGGCCAGGTGGAACTCGCGGATCATGGAGAAATGTTTGGGAGCCACTGTCAGGAAGTTACGCGGACGAGCTTCAAATGTCTAGAATTTGGTTAAGTAGGGGTCCAAGGAGGGTAGGAAGTCAATTGTCGACGGCAACATTAGCCTTTCGACACTACGGATGCTCAAAACGTTCGTCTAGCAAGGCCGCAGCGAGCGAGAATCCGAGGCGTACAGTTTTGCGTACGTTGAGGATTTGAGAGAGTGAGAACGCAGCTAGCGAGCGTTTTCAGCATCCGACGGTAAGGAGGGCACCGATAGGTGCCCTCCGTTCGGTCGTCACCGCCCGATCCCTACGAGCCAGAGCAGTACGATCAAGCTCAATGGCAGACCCAATAACCACATAATCACGTATGCCATAAGATACCTCCTTTACTGAGTCCGTTTTTTCGGATGCAGCCTGTTATGCAGCCCGTGCACGCCGGCGTCCGGGCACGTCGTCGTCCTCTTTCATCCGGCGATAGGTCAATGACATGGGTTCGCCAGACGCCAACCAGCCGCCGATGAGACTTCCCATTAGCCCGATCAACAGCGCCGTCACGGCGCCGATGGCAGAATTGCGGGCAACCATCGCGGCATTGGGATCTGCCGTGACGGTCGATGACGTGGCCCAAACCGGAGTACCGGCCATTCCACCATACCATCCACCGAAGAGACTCCCGGCACCCAACGCCGCCAAAATCAGGAACAGCGGAAGCGCCGTGAGCCAGGCGATGGTGCCGTGCAACGCGGCGTCCTCTGCCCGGCGGAGACCAGCGATGGACGACGCGACCCAGCCGCCGACGACGAACGCAAAGAACGCCCCGGCGACGCTGAAGATCAGACCGCCGAGCGTCAGGTCGTGGAGATTGACCACCTTCTTGCCGACCTGGTGAGCGCCAATGGCGGTGCCGATGAGCCCGAAGATGAGCGCAACGGCAAGCGACGCCAGGGCGCCGACCCAAATGGCGCTCCAGTATACCGGCCAGGCCCTGGTGGCCAGACCACCTGGAGCAATAACCACATTGTGCTCCTCGATATAGACATCCGGAGAGCTGCTAGGCATAACTCCTCCTTGTTAAAGTCCTCTCGCAACCGAGGGTTGCAAAGCCAGGACCAAGCAGGCACAAAGCTGAGTGCGGTGATTGTCGCCTAACTTCGCGGGTCTACAGACTAGTGTTTTAACCCGAGTTTGTTTCACCCTGCAGCGATGGAAACCCTGTGCTGGCGCAAGACAACTCGTCTGCGCCTCCCTACTAGAAGGACCCCTAGTCAGGCAGGATCTCTCTTGGCGGAGATCAGGTGACGGCCCGGTAAGAAAAACGGACTGCCGGATAAGACGTGAGAAGGCAATTCGCTCTATAGTGCGGCCCGACAGCGCAGCCAAGACCGTCACAACCTTGAGGACATCATGCGCACCCGTCCGATCAAGTCTCTGATTGCTTCTCTTTCTGGAGGAGCGTACGGTTATCGTTCTTTTCGACCTCAGACTATACAAAGGGAGGCACCCATGACACGGCTCCGATTCCTCGTTCTCTTTTTTGGATTGCTGCTCACCGCGGCAGCGCCGGCCTCGGCGGAGATGCTTGCTCTACTGAATTACGAGAGTAAGCCCGACCAGCCGGTGCGACGCGAAGGGATCGCCATCATGGACATCGATCCCGCCTCGGCGGACTACGGCAAGATCCTCATGGAGATTCCGCTGCCGTCGGATCTCGTTGCGCATCATATCTTCTTCAATCGTGACAAGACGAAGGCGTACATCACGTCGTTGGGGAAGAGCGTTCTGCTCGTCATGGATCTTACCCAATTCCCCTACCGGCTCCGCCCGATTGACGTGCCGGACTGCAAGGTGGGTGAAGATGTCGTGGTGTCGGAGGACAACAAGACCTGGTTCCTCACCTGCATGGGCTCCAGCAATGTGATCATGGGCGATGCGGTGAAAGACCAACCGATCAAGACGATTAGCTCTTCGGAGGAATCCGCCTTTATCCTCTATCCGCACGGCATTGCGATTCACAATGGCATCGATCGCCTTCTGGTCACCAGCACGGTCAAACCGGATATGTCGGAGCAGGGTGACACGGTGACAGTGCTCGAGGCCAAGACCGGGAAGATCCTGTCGACGCACAAGGTGGCATCGAAGCCGTCTCCCGCGAAATCGGCTCCCGTCGAAATCATGTTTTCGCCGAATGCGAATCCTCCGGTGGTGCACATCACCAACATGCTGGAAGGGACTCTGTGGGCCGGTGTCTGGGATCCGAAGAGCAAGTCATTTTCGTTTCATCAGGTTGATGACTACGGACCACGCGATCAAGGGATGCCGCTGGAAATGATGTATAACAAG
>DASTJX010000028.1:0-17417 GCA_035716265.1 Nitrospira sp. | reverse complement strand
GGGCGTGCTGGAGAAAGCAACACCGATAATAGACACCTGGACCGGTACAATGCGTTTCGTCGGCAAGCAAGTATGGATGGTGCCGAAGGCTTCATGACGAAGGGCTAAAAAATATCGAACAGAGGCCGGCCATCCCACTGGGATTAGTGCTAGAGGATCCGTCCTACAGGAGGTTTCTCACGATCTGTTGGCTGGGAACCAAAATCTTGCACTCACTGAAAAGATCGATGGCTCAATGTTAAGAGGTGGTGAACGGTACTAAGACAACGGCAAGGATTCACAGGGACAAGGCGGAACAACAGCCGGCGAGATAGATCAGTTCTTCGGACTGGCCGATGCAGCTGCAAAGGCGGGCTTCGCTGCGCTGCTGACGGCTTCTACAATGGTGGGATACAGGGCAGTTAACAAATCTCCTTTGCTCAAGACTGCCGTTGCTCCGGCATCCAGCATGGCGGTGAGAGTTTGGTCTGGGACGCCGGCCGTCAGCCCGATGACCGTGGTGCACGGTCGTTGAAGCTTGATGACCTTCGTCGCCTCCATACCGCTTATCGTCGGCAGATTTATATCGATAATGACGACCGTGGGTTTGAGTTGTGTGCTTTTAAGGATGGCATCTTCACCGTTTTGTGCTTCACCAACCACGCAGATATCGGGGTACCGCTGCAAAATATCACGCAGCAGTTGCTGCATGATGGGATAGTCATCAACCAACAGAACATTGATCATGCGAACCTCTAAGAAAGCATAGGCGCTTCAACGTTTGAAGCTCAATCCCCTCCGAAGGGTTAGGGGTTTGGTCATGTCCTTCTCACACCTCCTTGCCAGGCGAATACGGTTCGGCCTCTGATGATGTTGTCGTGGGCGGCGCTTGGGTCGGAGAAAATCCACTAGATGGCGAGACGGCGTGTGAAAGATAGCGCTGCTCAGGTGAGAGGGCTTCCGGGGCTCAACGTCTCTCTGCCTGCTTACGCGCACTCTCATTTCAACCTACGGATCACTGCGGTTTGGCAGGTTGCTGCCACCTCAGAGTTTTATACATACAGGCAGCCAAGACGGGCACCGACTAGCGGGACTATTGGATAACACGATGCACCGTTATTCGATATCGACGGGTTGACGTGGGGCTCGCCTATCGGGGCACACCAGACACATGCCTATCGTATCGACTTAACTGCGCACGTACCTGTCGAGAAATTGAGGTAAACACATTGACAAGTCGGCTTCCTTCGATTGCCTCTACAATGTAGCTGCCAAGTTCTTTACCCGATCCTATGGTGACTGAGCCCAGATGGTACTTACTTGAATAGGTGATGGCAGATCCGCCCAGCCGAGACAGCAGTTCGAGTAAGCCCAGTGCATCCTGTCGTTCCATCTCACCGATTTCGAGACCAACTTGCCCGTTTTCACACCATTTCACCGTAGCGGTTTGAACATCCAAGTGGGTCTTGTCGGGAAGCACGAGACGGGCATACATCTCAACGCCCGGCGCAATTGCTCGGTTTGTGATAACGCATAATCCGCCAGCCGACACATCAAGCGTCACGCCCTCGCCGGCGTAGTCTGGATAGGCGAACTGGACCGTATAGTGCACGGGCAAACGCTCTGCCAAACGGGAATTGAGCGCATCGCGTGAATATGGTGAGCTCATCGATGGGTCCCTCCTGTCTCCTAGGCGGTGTGATCAGGATCGGCATCAAGAATCCCGGGACAACAAGATATACTGTACGAATCATTCCCTTGTTGCTCAACCCCTCAAAATGGTGATTCCTGATGGCAAACACATTGGTCAATCCAGTACGAACAGGAAGGAGGGCCACCAACACTAAGGACTTGCGTCCAAAGTATTGGGACAAAAGTGCACACCTCGGATGGGCTTTGGCCGTCACGACGCTGGATGAGGCAGGCTTGGCAGCAAGCTGCAATAACCAGTCATCGGTTCGGCGCTACAATTTGCCCATCGATTGCACGAAGGCGGCCAGTCCCCTCGTACGATTCACGTGAGTGATTTTACAATTACAGACCTGTTCCGCCAGGCTGATCGAGCAAGAAAGATCAATCGATGTTGAAGAAGATCAGCGTAGTTTAAAGTGAGGTGACTGTGTGACGGAGGTCAGTCATGCACGTGCTCGGCCATGAATGTCTCGAGAATCTCCTGATCGCACTTACCCATCTTGATGAACTCTACCCCGAATCGATTGCCTTTCGTCCATCGCACAGCGGCTAACGTGACCGTAAAGTGTGACGCTCCTCCGGGCAGCGATAGCCTTAATTCCAAATATTGCCCTCTTACGACTCGCTGGATACTTTCGATCTGACAGCCAGGGGCTGTAATATCGATGACACGGCCTTGCCCGGTGAGGTCGCTATTGGAAAAGTCCACCATCGCTTCATATTGTACGCGTTTCTTGTAGCGCCCTCTCATGTGTCTCATCCTTTCGTTAGATGCCTGGGAAATGACACCTCTCGAAAGACCCATGAAGGCTACGGTAGGATCGCCGGGACCTTGATTATCCGCTTCCTCTTCTCATGATCTTGATCAATGACTTTCAGCGCCTCCAGTTTCGCTTCGAGTGTGGCAATGTGACGGTCTCGCTCGCGCACTTGCTTTTGCAGTGCCTGAACCATCTCTACCGGTTCGACCTTCGGTTTTTGTGCGGTCGCGGGGATTCGCGCCTGCTTGGAAGATTCAGCCAGCTCCCGTGCCATCCAATCCCGAACAAACTGTGCCATCAGGTCAATTGAGGGTTTCCGCGGTTCGTCCGCTGCCGACTTGCTTCCTTCGGTCTCAATGAGTCGAAGCCAACGCACGCTGGAGGACGCCAGTGCACTCGATGGATACTCTTCGATCACGCGTCGGAAGGAGGCGCGGGCCGCTGCCTGGCTCTCAAACAAGCTGACCAACCCTCTGGCGAAATGCACCTCTTCACAGCTCGACAGTTCGAGACAGTGCAGCGCCCGGCTGTCCAGTTCGTGCGTGAATGCGACGACGCGTTTGGTATCCTCTGCTGTGGCGGGAAAGAGCGGCGATGAAATGGATGACGGGACCGGTGCCACGGCGCTGCACCCCCAGAACGCACCGATAATGAACAGATGAAACGGCAACCAGGGCCGTAGAAGGAACATCTTTCGCTCCTTTTGCATCTGAAACAGCGGCTGCCCTCAAGCCTAGCATGATGATGAGAACCCGCATTCCTCGAAGGCATGAGTCCTACCCCCCCTGAAAGAGGGAGATTCTTCAACACAAAGCCCAGACAGCAACTTTCCTGGTTTCCATTAGGTACACGAGTGCATCCTCCTTTTAGGAAGCCTCCAACACATCCGGTTCCCGTCACCTCCTGGGACAATTACGGTTTGCGGATTTCACACATCCCTACCCCCCGACAGTCAGTCACATGAAACCACTGCTGGGAAACCGCCAAATGGTGCACATCGGGATTGGCTTTATCCTCTCCTGGTAGCAGCTCGTAACAATGTGAGAGCGGATTCCCAATCTCCTGAATAGGCATGAGGTGACCAGCGCCTTTTGTATAGCCGTAAGAATGCGTGTTAGCATATGCCGCGTCGCGCCCGGTTACCACGTCATGTTTAGACCCATTCCCAAAGCTGTTTTCTTTCGAACGATTCCCCATTGGCTGACGGTCTCCATTGTAGTGCTCACAGCAGTATCCTGCGTGGCGCTTGCGCTCTTGAGTGTCGAGCCGGACAAACTCCTTCTGGTTGTTCTCATTAGCGCCATCTCCGCTGGTTCACTGATCACTTTTTTGCACTACGACAGCACGAAGCGAACACTTGAAGAAGTAAAGAGTCTGGCCAGAAATATTCTGCAGAGCATCCCGGCAGGAGTGTTGACGATCAACCGCAACGGCGTCGTGACCGCCGTAAACCCGACGGCGGAAGCCGTGCTGAAGAGACGAGCGGGAGATTTGCTTGGAAATTCATATGAATCAGTCTTCGGCAGTGGTGAAATCATTCGTGAAGTGCTCGACGGAGCACTCAAGAGCAACAGGCATGTGAGTCAGAAAGATGTGCCGTATGAGGGCATCAACGGCCGCCTCCAAACGATTCGTGTCAGCACAGTGGAATTGAGAGGTGATGATGGCCGGCCGGCCGGTGTTCTCTTGCAGGCGCAGGATGTCACGGAGTGGCTTGGCCTCGAGCAACGCGTTCGCGTCGCCGAAAAACTGGCGGCGCTCCATACCTTATCCGCAGGGGTCGCACACGAGTTGCGCAACCCGCTGAGCGCCATGGATTTGAACCTCCATCTTCTCCAGGAAGAATTAGAGGACCATGGCTCGCTCAGGAGCCGGACGGCCCACTATGTGCAGGTTCTGAACGCGGAATGCCGACGTCTCTCCGCAATCCTCGACAATTTTATGAGATTCGCGCGTCCCACCTTTCTGGCGACTCACGAAGTGGACGTTCATCGGGTCATCGAACATATCGTCGCACTCATGCAGCTTGAAGCGCAGGAGCATAAGATTCATCTTGAAGATACGATCGAGAACGATTTGCCGCCTGTGCTGGGCGATGAGACACAGATCAGTCAGGTGTTGGTGAATGTCGTGGTCAACGCGTTCCATGCCATGGCGGAAGGCGGCCACTGTCTTATCGCGGCAACCACGCGCATGTCCGAGGGAAAGCGCTGGGTCGAACTTTCTGTACGGGACACCGGCGTAGGCATCCCGGAGGAAGCCTTGCCTCGATTGTTCGACCCCTTTTACACGACCAAACCAAGCGGTTCCGGACTTGGCCTGGCCATCGCCTATCGAATCATGCAGGATCACGGCGGATTGATCAGTGTGTCGAGTGTCCCCGGAACCGGCACCGCCGTGACCTTGAGATTCCCTGCCCTCGCCACTCATCCCCAGGAAACGGAGGCGAGATCGTGACAACCGGAAGCCGCATTGTTGTGGTGGATGATGAACTGAACATCCGTAGCGCCTTGGTGACGCTCCTCGAGAAAAAGCAGTATCAGGTCCGGTCTGCGGGAGGCGCTGAAGAAGCGCTGGAGCAACTGGAGACGACAGCGGCTGACCTCGTTCTCACCGATCCGAAAATGCCGGGCATGGGCGGCATGGAATTTATTCGCCGGCTCAAGCAGAAATGGCCTGATACCGAGGTCCTGGTCATGACCGCCTTTGGGTCCATCGACACCGCGGTCGAGGCCATGCGATGCGGGGCGTACGACTACCTGACGAAACCCATCGACCGTGATCGGTTTGCCCTGGTGGTAGAGAAAGCGCTCGAGCGCCGCGCTCTGGCGTTTGAAAACAAGCAGCTCAAAGACCGGCTTGAAACCAGGACGCGCTTCGAGCAGATGATCGGTGAGAGCGAACCGATGCAGCGGGTGTACGGCCTCGTAGAGATGGTCGCGGATAGTGACGTGACGGTCCTCATCACAGGTGAGAGTGGAACCGGGAAAGAACTCGTGGCCCGCGCCATCCATCACAAGAGCCACAGGGCGAACGGCCCATTCGTCACCTTAAATTGCGGAGCGCTCCCGGAAAATCTCTTCGAGAGTGAATTGTTCGGCTATGAAAAAGGCGCCTTCACCGGCGCCACGACCAACAAGATGGGACGATTTGAACTTGCTGACGGTGGAACATTGTTGCTTGATGAAGTGGGAGAATTGTCGCTCAAGTCGCAGGTCGATTTTTTACGTGTGCTGGAGACCAAAGAGTTCCGACGACTGGGCGGAACCAAGATCGTCAGAGTCGATACGAGGATCGTGGCGGCTACCAACCGGAATCTGGAAGAAGCGGTCAAAGAAGGAGCGTTCCGGGAAGATCTCTACTACCGCCTCAATGTCATTCCGATCCCCCTCCCGCCGCTCCGCGAGCGAGGGAACGATATCCCGATGTTGGCCGAGCGCTTTATGCACGAGTTCTCTGCTCTGCATCACCGCGCAGCGAAAGATATCTCTCGCCCAGCCATGCGGCTGTTGCGGTTGTATGCCTGGCCCGGCAACATCCGCCAGCTGCGGAACCTCATTGAGCGGTTGGTGGTCACCGTGAAAGACCCGGTGATTGAACCAACCCATCTTCCCGAGGAAATTCAGGAAAGCCGAGAGGATGCACGCACCATGGTAGTTTCACTAGGTTCACCGCTAAAGGAAATCGAACGTGACGCGATCCGGCGGACCCTCACCGAAGTCACCAACCACCGCGAGAAGGCGGCCAAACTGCTTGGTATCAGTCTCCGTGCCCTTCAATACAAGATCAAAGCGTACGGTATCCGCGAATAAAGCGGTGGCAGCCCATCGCGGAATCGCTTTCCTGCAAAATTTGCAGTGGTTTGTGACTCCCACTGAAGCAGTCTGCAACTTTTGCAGGAACGAACCGGCGACGGCTCGCGCACCGGTAGAACCGTGAAAGCCTCACTCCCAAGTCCGCAAGATTTTTGAGTCCCTCCACAAGGCCTTTCAAGGAAATCTCCGGCATCCTCCCTGCAGGTGGTCCTGACATCACTCAGCTGTGGTGGCAGGATTGAAGCCATGAATCTACCTCCGGAAAAAGAGTTCGGCCGATTGGAACTTCTCTGTTTGGCCGTGGCGTTGTGTTTCATGGTTGGGAGTGTTTGGGGTCTGGAGCCATTCGATTTGCCGATCGCCTTACTGTTGCTGGCGGTGTTGTACGGGGT
Organism: Nitrospira sp.; assembly: GCA_035716265.1. GTDB lineage: Bacteria > Nitrospirota > Nitrospiria > Nitrospirales > Nitrospiraceae > Nitrospira_C. The sequence continues at coordinate 10,778 of DASTJX010000028.1, read as the reverse complement.
TCTACGGGACGTCCGGTCTCTTAATCGGTTGAACCACCGGATGACCACCCAACCTCACCCGAGGAATCCACATGCAGAACAAACGGACCGAGCGTCTCGCTGAGTTACAGAAACTGCTGGATCTCTGCCCGGGCGACGTCCTTGCCCGTTGCGGCTTGGCTCTGCTGCTTGAGGAGTTGGATTTGCCGGACGAAGCGTTATTCCATTGGAAGGCTGTGTTGGATTTCGATCCCAACAATCTCAAAGCGCGTGAAGGTGTGAACCGGTGCCGATGCAGGACCGGACGACCGCTTCAATCTCACATGTGATCCTCCATATCCGCTCGGAGATCGACAGGAAGGAGACGCCCGATGTATCGCTTCATCTCGATTATGTGCCTTGCAGCTTCTCTCTACGTAGCGCCCGCCTGGGCTTATGAAGAGATGACGGTATCCGACGGCGGAACCGTACTCGGTATCGTGACGCTCGAAGGTCAAGTCCCAAAACCCAAAGGCTACAATCTCACGACACTGCCGGACCAGATTTATTGCGGACGGATTTCAGACGGCCAGGGATGGCGATTGTTGCAGCCGTTCAACGTCGGGCCGGCCGGAGAATTCCGGGACGTCGTGGTGTACCTCGAAGGCCTGGAGAAAGGGAAGAGCTTCGCGACCACCTTCAGGGACCCACGCATTGAAGCGCGGGATTGTCGCTTTATGCCATTCACGACCATCGTTCGAGAAAAAGAGAATGTCGTCGTCGTGAATATGGATCCGGTCATGCACGACATCCAGGCCTACGAAAGCTCTCAACTCGGCGCACGGGTCCTCTTTAACGTGCCGCTGCCGATGAATCCGCAACACCCGCGAGATCTGAAAGACCGCAGTGATGCCGCCCTCTACCATAAGCATCTGGCGGGCGAACCGATGAAGCAGCTGGTGGGGATGTCGAAAGGCCGACGGGTGTTCGTCATGCAGTGCGGATTCCATGCGTACATGGAGAGCTGGGGATTGGCGATGGATAATCCCTACTACGCGACGACGGATCAAGACGGACATTTCCAGATCACCGACATCCCGCCCGGCAGTTACAAGCTGATCGTCTGGCATCCCTATATCGGAGGCGCAAGAGAGCACCTGATTACGATCACGCCTAAGGGACAGACTGCCGTTGAGGTGAAGATCCCCGCACCGGTCGGACGGCTCTATGCCAATCAAATGGTCGACCATCCGTATACGCGATTCGCCATCACCGAGGAAGCCCAGCGCCAGATCGTTCCCACCCTCATACGGCAGGAGCGGTAGGCCGTCCCAGCCTATGGCCATTCCGCTTTTGATCATACTCGTCAGTTATGCAGCCGGGCTGCTTCTTCCGCTGTGTTTTCCCGCCAGGCCCAAGATCCAGAACCTTATGGCTCATGGGCTCGCGGCCTTTGCGAGTGTGGGAGGCATCGGCCTCGGCATCGTCGGCCTCTTCGCGCCCGAACCATTGAGCATGTCTGTACCCTCCACAATCCCTCTTCTCACGTTCTCCGTCCGGCTTGACGCTCTCTCGTCCTTCTTTCTGCTGACGATTTCGTTGATCGGCCTTACTGCCTCCATCTATGCGATGGGCTACGTCACCGTATTTTACGGACGCATTTCGATTGCGCTGTTGGGCTCGCTCTACAACGGTTTTCTGCTTTCGATGACACTGGTGACCCTTGCCGACAATGGATTCCTCTTTCTCATCGCCTGGGAGCTGATGTCGCTGATTTCCTATTTCCTCGTGGTGACCGAACACGAGAAGGCCGACGTGCGCTATGCCGGGTTGTTTTATCTCATCATGACCCACGCGGGGACCGCCTTCATCATCCTGACGTTTCTGCTTCTCTTTCAAGGCGGCGGATCGTTTTCGTTCGACGCATTCCGTCATCCGGAGCAGCCCTTGCCGGACGACATGAGAACACTGGCCTTCGTTCTGGCGCTAGTCGGGTTCGGCACCAAGGCCGGTATTGTGCCCCTTCATGTGTGGTTACCCTACGCGCATCCGGCGGCTCCCTCGCATATCTCAGCACTCATGTCCGGCGTCATGATCAAAACCGCCATCTATGCGTTGCTCAGGGTGTACTTTGACTTTTTTGGCGGGCAGTTTCCCTGGTGGTGGGGATTCGTGGTCCTTGTTATCGGTGCAGTGTCGGCCTTGCTCGGCGTGATGTACGCGCTGATGGAACACGATCTCAAGAGCCTGCTGGCCTACCATAGCGTCGAAAATATCGGAATCATTCTGCTCGGGATCGGAGCAGGGATGATTTTCCACAGCTACGGCCTCGATGAGTTGGCCGCGCTCGGCCTGATCGCCGGTCTCTACCATACGATCAATCATGCCGTCTTCAAGGCACTGTTGTTTTTCGGAGCAGGGTCACTGCTCTACGCCACGCATACCCGCAATATGGAAGAATATGGCGGCCTCCTGCGTCGGATGCCGTGGACCGGCGCCTTCTTTCTCATCGGTGCAGTCTCCATCGCCGCGTTGCCGCCGACTAACGGGTTCGTCAGCGAATGGCTGGTGTTTCAGAGCCTCTTCTTGAGCTATCAAATCCCTTCGCTCTTGATGAAACTCATGCTTCCGATTGCCGCGGCGATGCTGGCCCTCACCGGAGTACTTGCCCTGACGTGCTTCGCCAAGGCGTTCGGCATCTCCTTTTTGGCGCTTCCTCGGACTTCCCACGCCAAACATGCCGAAGAAGTGCCTTGGACCATGCGCATCGCGATGGGTGTCCTGTCAGCCGTCTGTCTCGCGCTTGGACTCGCGCCCATACTGGTTGTCCCGACCATGGACTACGTGACCGCTTCCATGATCGGCATCTCGATTGGGGACAAAATGCTGGCGCTTGACGGCTGGGCCTTGGCGCCGGTCAACGTGGAATTTTCGAGTCTTTCATCCCCTGCCTTGGGCCTCGCGCTGGCGGCAACGGCGGCGTTGGGGCTCGCGCTTGTCGCGTTGTACGGCGGCACCTCTGCCCGTCGATACAGCAGGCCCTGGGCATGCGGGGTGAATCTGACCCCTCGCATGGAATACAGCGCGACGGGGTTCGTGCAGCCGATCAAACGAGTCTTCAACACGATTTATCAACCGACGGTTAAGCTTGAAACGGAGTTTCTGGAAGAATCGCGTTATTTCGCGAAGCGACGCCGGTTCGAATTTCACATTGAACCGATATTCCAGACCTATTTGTATGATCCGGTCATCGTATTCATGTCCCGATTGGCAGACCGGATGAGGATCGTTCAGGGAGGAAGTCTCCACCTCTATCTGGCCTATATGTTTGTCACGTTGGTAGTACTGCTGTTAGCGGCCTTGTAGCGCCACCTCATGACCACAGACCAGCCGATACTCCAAGCGATCGTGCTCACGATGGCACAAGCCATCGTCTTGGTATCTGTTTCGCCCTCGATCGTCGGTTTGGTCAACAAGGTCAAAGCACGGCTGCAGTGCCGGCAGGGAGCCGGCATTCTTCAACCCTATGCGGATTTGAAGAAACTCTTCCGGAAACAGGCGGTGGTGTCCACCAGCACGTCATGGATCTTCACGGCGACTCCTTACATCGTGTTTGCCTCCACGGTCACGGCCGGACTGCTGGTACCCGTCTTTGCCTCGCAGACGCCGCTGAACTTTGCCGGCAATATTATCGCCTTGGTCTACTTGCTCGCCCTGGGCACGTTTTTTCTGATACTGGCCGGTCTTGATTCCGGCTCACCATTCGGAGGCATGGGCAGCAGCCGGGAAGCCATTGTCGCCTCGCTGACCGAGCCGGCCATGATCATGGCGATCTTTGCCATTGCACTGACCGCTGGTTCCACAAACCTGAGCACGATTGTCCACAAGACCGCCTTGCTCGAAGGCATCGTGACAGATCCTTCGCCTCATGTGATGGCCCTTGCAGCCCTCTTCATCGTCGCCCTCGCGGAAACAGGGCGTGTTCCCGTGGATAATCCGGCGACGCATCTGGAATTGACCATGATTCACGAGGCCATGCTATTGGAATATTCCGGCCACTATCTGGCGCTGCTTGAATGGGCTTCGGCCATCAAACTGCTCGTCTTCCTGACACTCATTGCCAATGTCTTCGCTCCCTGGGGAATTGCGACGAGTCTGACACCGGTGGCCCTGACAATTGGACTGGCGGTCTATCTGGCCAAAATCGCCGGTCTTGCCCTGCTGATCGGAACGATCGAATGCATGTTCGCCAAGCTGCGCCTCTTTCGTGTCACGGATCTGCTCGGTGTAGCCTTCATCCTGGCCTTGCTCGGATTGTTATTCTTTTACATGTTGCGAGGCTAGCACCTGTCCTGGCTGACTCCCCATATTGCCACGCAAATCGTCGACTTTGGCTCCGCGATGCTGCTCCTGACATGCTTCGCCATTGTGGCGCAAAGACGGCTTTCCGCCTGCGTGGACCTCTTTGCGTTACAGTCGCTGTTTCTGGCGATGACGGCAGCCCTGGTGGCCTTTTTGACCGGCACTCGCCACATTTATCTCGCTGCCGCATTGACAGTGGTCGTGAAGGTGATGGTGATTCCACGCGTCCTGAAACGCGTCATCGAACGGCTCAATGTCACGCGCGAACTGGTCATGAAGGTCAACGTGCCGGCGAGCCTGCTCATCTGTGGTGCGCTCGTCATGATCGCCTTCTTCATCACCGAGCCGATCATTCCATTCGGACATCTGTTGACACGAGACTCCTTGGCCATCGCATTGGCCATTGTGCTGATAGGGTTCTTCATGATGATCTCACGCCAAAAGGCCGTCACGCAGTTGATCGCGTTCCTGATGATGGAAAACGGCCTCTTCTTAGGAGCCACCGCTGCGACATACGGAATGCCGCTGATCGTTGAGTTGGGAGTGTTCTTTGATGTGTTGGTTGCAGCCTTGATCGCAGGGATCTATACCAACCGCTTGCAAGACGCCTTTGACAGCGTGGATACGACGCGCTTGAGTGAGTTGAAGGAATGACCGGACACACCGTCACGCTCGCTGTGAGCCTGCTCTTGCTCGCCCCTCTGGTGGCCGGCTGTCTCAGTCTCCTCGTGTCGGGGTCTTGCTGGCTCCATCTGACGAATGTGATCAGCATGGGGACGCTGGTGGGTACAGAAATGGTGATTGCGCGAGCCGTCTTCGCCCAAGGGTCCGTGACGGCCTTCGGGGACATCGTGTATATCGATGCGCTTTCATCAGTCATTTTATTCATTATCGGTAGCGTCGGCCTCGCCTGTTCGCTCTATATGCGCTCATACATGGACGAACAGGTAGCCCGTGGTGTGATCGCGCCGAAGCAGCTCAATTTCTTTTTCTTCCTGTTTCACATGTTCCTCTTCGCCATGGTCCTGGCGACCGTGGCGAACAGCTTGGGTGTGCAGTGGGTGGCAATCGAAGCCACGACTTTGGCAACGACGTTTCTCATCGCCTTCTGGCGCCGACGCGAATCATTGGAAGCAGGTTGGAAATATCTGATCCTCTGTTCCGTCGGTATTTCTCTGGCGTTGTTCGGCGTCGTGCTGATGTACTATTCCTCCCTGCGCGTGCTCGGAGACGTGAGCGCCGCCCTCAACATCACGCAACTGCAGTTGGTCGCGGCCCAGTTGGATCCACACATTGTCAAATTAGCTTTCATCTTTCTTTTTGTGGGATACGGCACGAAGGTGGGGCTCGTCCCCATGCACAGCTGGCTGCCGGATGCGTACACGGAAGCGCCGGCGCCGGTCGCAGCCATGCTGGCCGGCGTGCTCGAAACGGTGGCGGTCTATGCGATCCTCCGATGCCGAGGTATTGCCGATCAAGCCGTGTCGCCCGATTTTACCGGCGGCCTGTTAGCGCTCTTCGGACTCGTCTCATTTGCACTCGCGGCGTTTTTCATTCTCTTGCAGCATAACTACAAGCGGCTGTTTGCCTATTCCAGCATCGAACACATGGGGTTGGCGATGGTGGGGTTCGGCGTCGGCGGGAGCATCGGCACCTTCGGAGGGTTCTTCCATCTGGTCAACCATGCCTTCGCGAAATCGCTCGCGTTCTTTGCGGCCGGCAATATCCATCGCCGGTTTAAAACGGTGGAGATCGACCAGGTCCGCGGACTGACGACCGTGCTGCCATGGACAGCCGTTGCATTGCTGATCTCCGGGCTGGCCCTTTCAGCGCTTCCGCCCTTTGCGCTGTTTTCGAGCGAGATAGAGATCGTCACTGCCCTCGGCTCGTCCGGCCTTCCCCGCGAGTGGACGCAGCCCGACACCAAGTTTCCTGTCGTCCTGTTGTTGCTCTGTAGTGTCGTGGCATTCGGCGGCTTGCTGTATCGCATCACCGGCATGGTCTGGGGTTCGGCGCCTAAGGATATTGTCCATGGTGAACGGTGGTCAGCAGGCCACATTCCAATCATTCTGCTGGGTGGAGCGCTTGTGGGATTTTGCCTGGCTCTACCGGACTTCATGCGACAAATGTTTGAAGCAGCCTCAGCTGTATTGACACGCCCGTAGCGTGGGAGAACACGTGACCGATCGACTCTCGCTTGAGCAACGGATACAGACGGCCTTCCCGGGCTTGGTTCCGGTATATCCCCACGACGGCCTTGTGCAGTATCCCACTGACGAGAGTCGACTGCCGGAACTCGCCCGGTTTCTTCACGAGAAGCTGCAGGGCCGTCTGGCCATGCTGTTTGCCGTCGATTGTCGACCGCTCGCACAGAAATACGACCTCCGGTATCTGTTTGCCTTTGGCTCCGGCCAGCCATGGGTGATGCTCACACTAACGCTCGCTGAATCCGACCGTCTCTTCCCCTCGATCACACCGCCGGTTCATGCTGCGCAATGGTACGAGAGGGAAATTCGAGATCTGTATGGTTTAATCCCGCAGGGCCATCCGGATCTCCGTCGTCTTATTCGGCACGAGCACTGGCCCGAGGGATGTCATCCATTGCAAAAAACTTTCCCATGGGACAAGACAATGGGCCGGGAGCAGGGTGAGTACCGCTTTCGCCACATCGAGGGCGAGGGTGTGTTCGAAGTTCCCGTTGGTCCGATCCATGCCGGCATCATTGAACCGGGTCATTTTCGATTTTCGGTCGCCGGGGAACCGATCATGCAGCTCGAAATCCGCCATTTCTGGAAGCACCGTGGGATCGAAAAACTGTTTGAGCAATACACGCTGACCAGCGCGCTCCCGCTTGCGGAACGCGTTTCCGGAGATACGACCATCGGGCACAGCCTCGCCTATTGCCAGGCGGTGGAAACGCTCTTGCACATCCAAGCCCCCCGGCGCGCCCGATACCTCCGCTCGCTCTTCCTGGAATTGGAGCGGCTACACAACCATCTCGGAGACATCGGAGCCATCTGCAACGATACCGCCTATACGCTCGCCCACGCTCATTGCAGCCGGATAAAAGAAGAATTGATGCAGCTCAACGACCGTTTGACCGGATCACGATTTCTCCGAGGGACAATGGCGATCGGCGGTGTCATGAAGGATGTGTCGACCAGCCAGCAAAGAGAAGTCATCGATGTCTTGGATCGGATCGAGAAGGACTTTGACGAACTCGAAGCCATTATTTTCGCGAATGCCTCCCTCACGGATCGTTTAGAAACGACCGGCGTCCTGACAGAGCGTACGGCCTGGGACCATGGAGTAGTCGGGGTGGTGGGTCGGGCATCAGGGATCGATCAGGATGTCAGAAGAGACCGCCCGTTCGCCGCCTACGATGAAGTGCCGGTCAACACCGTCCTCTACCGGTACGGGGATGTCCGTGCACGCCTACGCGTGCGTATGGACGAAATTCATGAATCGCTCCGCCTGATTCGCGAGATCCGGAGAAAAGTACCGGAAGGCACAATTGTCGCGACGGCCGATGCTATGCCACAACCCGGGGACTGGGCACTCTCAGCCGTAGAAAGTTGGCGAGGCGAAGTGCTCTATTTCGTCATGGCCGGAGATGACGGTCACATTCATCGTTGCAAGGTGCGCGATCCGTCGTTCGTCAATTGGCCTGCTATCCAATGGGCCGTCGTCGGAAATATCATTCCCGATTTTCCGCTGATCAATAAGAGTTTTAACCTGTCTTACGCCGGGAACGATCTGTAGTAAGAGGAGGGCACATGTTCCGCATTCTTAAGAAGAGCCTCAGGACAGGGGTCGTGACGGGGCACTATCCTCGAGCGCAACAGTCGCAAACGCCCACACCGGCGGTTCGGGAGAAAGCCGCGCCATTCGAACGCTCGTTAACGATTCGCGAAGTGGACACAGGCTCTTGCAACGCCTGCGAGATGGAAATGAACGCCTTGACCAATCCGGTCTACGACGTTGAGCGATTCGGGGTGCACATCGCCGCATCACCCCGACACGCCGACGCCTTGGTCGTCACCGGACCAGTCACGGTTAATATGGAGCATCCTTTGAAAGACGTGTATAAACAGACACCTCATCCGAAACTCGTGATCGCCCTCGGAGACTGTGCCATCAATTGCGGAATCTTTAAAGGAAGCTATGCTGTGACCGGGCCGGTGGAACGTCACATTCCAGTCGACGCTCGCATTCCCGGCTGCCCTCCACGACCGGTTGAGATTCTGGAGGCACTCGGGAGTATCCGGAGATTACGACCGCCGTCTGAGGAGTGATTTCACGCTAGTGATGCCTGAGTCGAGCCTCCAGACAGAGCCCGCTAAATTGCTGCAGAGCATGCGGAGGGTTCTCTGCCCCCCTGCCTGAGAGACCCCTGTAACAGAAGCGTTTTCTGCATTAGCCTGCGCTGGAAGCATCCATACCCTGTCATTTTTGACAGTGTCGCCGTCTAGGCCTAGCACTTAGAATGATGGCCACACTCTCCGGAATAATCACGAATTCGTGTGGGGGATGACCTGGCAGTGCTGCCGGCAGTTCGAGCTGCGAGGTAGAAGGGAGCTTCTATTCCGGCACGTTGTCCCCACGAGACTGGGCGGGCGCCATACCGACCCTCATAAATGAGGAGCAATGCAGGTGATGAGTTGTCGGCGCATTGCGTTGCAAACGGTCATCGTCTTCTTTTTCATCATTCGAACTGCCATCAGTGTTATGGGCGAGGCGGACACTCTTCCGCGCGGACATATCAAGTTCACCAGCATTGTCACGAAGAAAGCGGGGGCGCTCGTCGTGACGACACCCAACGGCGCGACTCATCAGCTCAACGAGAACATGGCTCGGCGTCACGGGCAGAAGCCGTTCAAAGCGGGGGATGAAGTGATTGTCGTCCTGGATGAAAATAACTACATCGTCGATATGCACCTCAAAGGGAAGGAAGGACGACATCAACACGTGACCGGCAAGCTTATCCACCTCGGTATGCTCAAGAAAGAGATCAAAATTCAAACCGCCGAAGGTGAGAAAGTCTTTCCGCTGACGGAGCAAGGGCACAAAACAAAAGGAATTTCGGATGGCACCCTCGTGACGATCGAACTGAACGAGGTCGGTGCGGCCATCGATGTTCACCGGGCCGACATCCGCGGACGATAACACGAGACCTCGCAGAGGAGCTCAAGATGAAGACAGCAGTCATCGGCGCAACAGGATTTGTAGGCTCGGCACTCCTGAAGGAAGCCCTGGATCGGGGTCATGAAGTCACGGCCATCGTGCGACATCCCGAGAAGTTGCAGCCGCATCCGAAGCTTCGTCCTCAGAAGGCCGACGTGTACAATTCGGACGAGGTGGCTCGGTTCGTCTCGGGCCACGACGCCGTAATCAGCGCCTTTATTCCCGGATGGGGAAATCCGGACATCTACAACCTGCAGATCAAGGGAACCAGGGCCATTATTGACGGCGTCAAGAGGGCCGGCGTCAAACGGTTGTTGTTCGTCGGAGGAGCCGGCAGCCTGGAGGTGAAACCAGGCGTTCAGGCGGTGGACCTGCCGGGGTTTCCAACCGAGTACAAGCAAGGCGCGCTCGCAACACGGGAAGCGTTGAATCTATTGCGCAAAGAATCAAGTTTGGATTGGTCCTTCCTCTCTCCGTCTGCTGACCTGTTTCCGGGGCAACGAACAGGAATGTTCCGGCTTGGCAAGGATCAGATGTTGAATGATGCGAACGGCCAAAGCCGCATCTCGACGCAAGATTATGCCGTGGCGATGATTGACGAAGTCGAGAGACCCGCGCATATCCGCCAACGCTTTACCGTTGGGTATTGATCGATTCCGATCGGCAGGCCACAGCTTCTAGGCCTGTGCCATCAAGAGCAGAAGGCATGAAAAAGATTTAATGCAAGCTGCTCGATGATAATCGTTGCACGAGACATCATGCAGAAGGGCGACGATTGCCAAGTGGAAGAACGGCGACATTGCCGAGGAGCATCTCTTCTGGGATAACACGGAATATATGAAGCAGCTCGGTTTGCCGAAGTGACTTCCATGAACCAAGTCATTCCATCATGTGAGAACGGGAGGAGCTTATGAAGCTAGGAATTATTGGTTCGGGAAACATCGGAAAGGGGATCGGAAGTTGGGCCGCTAAGGTAGGATATGAGGTGACTTTTTCCGCGAGAAATGAAGCCGGGGCACGGGCGGCTGCCCAGGCGGCGGGTCATGGCGCCAAAGCCGCGGGCGTTCGAAGTGCGGTAGAGGCGGCCGATCTGGTTCTCCTGGCGGTTCCGTACGGAGCCGTCAAGGAGGTACTGACAGAAATCAGACCCCTCCTTGGGGCAAAGACCATCATCGATGCCACCAATGCGCTGTCTGCGGATTTCAGCTCATTGACCCTCGGATTCAGCACCTCCGCTGCCGAGGAAATCGCCAAATTGGTCCCGGAGGCCCACG
>DASTJX010000027.1:0-8896 GCA_035716265.1 Nitrospira sp. | reverse complement strand
GAATGGTCGTGGAATATGTCGCCCGCAACCGGGCGGCCAAGATTCTAAAAGGCCTGCTCGACGAAGCCGGAGTGGGATTCTACCCAGTCGTCGACCACGTGACGTTACGCACGATGGATATCGACCGGCGAGCCGAACCGTTCCTGGCACTCGGGTACTCCTATGACGAAACGCTCAATTACGACGATTGGTACGCGAAGGTCTATCGCAAAGCCGGCTATCCCGCGTTGTTCGTCGATCAGGCGTATGCGGATGCCCGCGGGAAAACCAGCATCATCCCCGGCTGGGTCGCCGCGTTCGGAGACCAAATCTTTCACCATATTGCCGTGCGGGTCGAGGACATTGACAAGGCGGTAAACCGGCTCAAGACGAACGGAGTGGTCTTCGCGGGGCAGATCGTCGGCCCGGCGGGCGGCCAATTACGGCAGATTTTTTCCGCCCCGGAAGTCCTCGATGGACAGCCCTTCACCGTGCTGGAACTCGCCGAACGCCACCGTGGCTACTTAGGATTTCTTCCGCCGCAAGCCGATAGCTTGATGAAATCCACGGCCCCTCAATAGCCTTACGAGGCCTCTCGCCTGTGCCCCGGCTGCGCCGCTGCGTCCGAGTTCTGCAAGAACGTCGGGCCTTCGATCGGAAGCCGGATCTCGAATGTGGTCCCCTGCCCAGGCTCGCTTTCCACGGTGATCTGTCCTCCGTGCATGTCGACCACTTCCTTGATAATCTTCGTGCCCAGTCCGGTCCCGCCCGCTTTCGTGCTCACTAACCGATACGTGAAGAGATTATCGCGCATGTCGGCGGGCATTCCGACCCCTGTGTCGGAGACCCAGAGCGTCACGCAGTCGTCACCGGCAGAGAACGCGCCCTTGATCGTGACTGAGCCTTGAGGCGGCACCTCCGGGATGGCATTATTCACCAGGTTGTACAACAGTGAGTACAATCGCGCCTCATCTCCCACAATCGCCGGTAAGGTGTGCAACCCGTCAGTCTTCAAGACGACCTGTTTGCGCTCGGCCGGGGCGCGCAACGATTTCACCACGCTGTCCGCGATCTTTCCGATCAGACAGGATTCAAATTTTTGGGATACCCGCGTGAGCGCGGCGTAATCTGCGATGGCTTTCATGCGGTCCTGAATCCGCCGTGACGTATTGCGGAACATGGTGATGACTTCATCGCACGCCAGGTGGCTTTGCTGAGCTTGAGCCGGCGCCAGCGTCGGAAGATGCTTGAAGACATCATCGATCTCCTCCGCGAGAAGGTCGGTGCCGGCGACGAGGGGCATCAAGAGATTCTTGACGTCATGAGTAATTTCACCCATCAAGCGCGTCATCTCGACTCGTTGCCCCATCCGTGCAATCAGCGTCGTCACCGTCTGATCTATTTGTCCCTGTTCGAACGGCTTCGTAATGAAATCAACGGCGCCTTCTTTCATCGCCTCCACGGCCAGGCGGATCGTGCCGTAGGCAGTCACCACGACGACCGGGAGATCCGGCCACCGTTTTCTGACGATTTTAAGCGCCTCGATGCCATTCAACCGGGGCATCGAGACATCGAAGAAGGCCAGGTCAAGGGCGTGCGACTCGACCGCCGCCAAGGCCGCCTGCCCGTCTGCTGCCGTCACCACATCGTGACCCAACCAGCGAAGCCGCTCGGACAGGCTCATGACAATATCGGCGTCGTCGTCAGCGACCAAAATGCGAATGCCCATGGCGATCCCCTTTTAGGAGGGTCTGAGCAAGAAATGCGCCACGGTATCGACCGACGGATGTGATGAAAATTGCAGGAAGAATCCCGCCGGTGAATCCTGGCGGAGTTGAATCAATTTAGACGGAGATACGGATCAAAATCGATACGCTATCCCATGTCCTTCAACACATGGTCCGGATTGCGGTCTCGCGCAATCGTTTTCATGAGTTGATCCCCGAACAAGACGACCACTCGATCACGCTGATCCTTGACGATCATCGATGCGGACGGAGCTTTGAAGGTACCAGGGTCGCCTTCCAACCACGCGCTGCAGGCGAACGGCAAGGTATCGAGCACCGTCTCGACGCGATACTCATGACGCAGGCGATACTGCAGGACGTCGAACTGGAGCCGGCCGACGGCAGCCACGAACGATTCCAGGTCATTGAGGCTGCGCATAATCTGTACCGTACCTTCCTGCGCCATCTGCTCCATTCCCTTGTCGAACGACTTCCGCTTGCCGACATCGGTGGGACGGATGCGTGCAAAAATCTCCGGTTGAAATTGCGGCAAGGGTTTGAAACGAAAGCCGCCCGTGACGGAAATGGTGTCGCCGATGGCGAAGACGCCGGGATTGATGATGCCGATGATGTCGCCAGGGAATGCCTCTTCGACCGTACTGCGCTCTTGCGCGACGAGACTGTGCGGGCGAGATAGACGGACGTCACGGCCGAGGCGATGATGCTTCACGACCATGTCCCGCTCGAACCGTCCGGAGCAGACACGGAGAAAGGCGGTGCTGTCGCGGTGCTTGGGGTTCATGTTGGCTTGGAGCTTGAAGACGTAGGCACTGAACGGTTGCTCGATCGGATCAATGGACCGCTCACCCCCGTCGTCTGAATCCGCCAACCGTGCACCGGGAGACGGCGCCAGCTGAACGAAGGCATCCAGAAAGCTCTCGATACCGAAATTCGTCAGCGCCGAGGCAAAGAAGACCGGCGTGACCTCCCCGCCCAAGAATTGTTCGTGGGAAAGGGGATTGCCGGCGATGGTGAGCAGTTCCAGATCGTGCTGGACCTGAGCCATCACATCAGGAGAAATACGCCCGCCTCTAGCCAGGTTCTCCAATGCCATCGTCTGCACGTCGACTTTCGTGGCGCCGCCGTGCGCTGTTTTGCTGAACAGCGCGACGCGGTTGTCGGCTCGAGTCACGATGCCAGCGAAGTCGCTTCCCGATCCGATCGGCCAATTGACGGCGCTCGCATGAATCGTCAATGCCTGTTCGACTTCCGTCATCAAGTCCAAGGGCGGACGGCCGGGTAAATCCATCTTGTTCACGAGCGTCAGAACCGGAATGCGGCGCAGTCGACAGACGGCAAAGAGCTTGCGCGTTTGAGCTTCGACGCCTTTTGCCGCATCGATGACCATGATCGCGCTGTCTGCGGCCGTGAGGGTCCGGTAGGTGTCTTCTGAAAAGTCTTGATGGCCCGGCGTATCGAGCAGGTTGATAATGGCCTCTTTATACGGGAACTGCATCGCTGAGGCCGTGATGGAGATGCCCCGCTCCTGCTCCATGCCCATCCAGTCGGAGGCGGCGGTTTTCCCACCTTTGCGTCCCCGAACCATGCCGGCAGTCCGAATCAGACCGGAGTACAAGAGGAGCTTTTCCGTGAGGGTCGTCTTTCCGGCGTCCGGGTGGCTGATAATGGCAAACGTCCGTCGCTTGGCCGTGGCGATCGCCACTTCGTTATGCTCAGTCGTATCCGTACGCATCATGGCGCGCAGCATATCACATCCCTGTGAGGAGGCGGGAGACGGACAGAGAAACGCCTCTCGCCTTAGAGGCGGTTAACACAACGGATTGAATGGCAGATACCGATGATACCTGAGCACATCTCTGGAGTCGCTGGGTTGACCCTATGTGGGCGAACGAGGGAGCGCGTGTGCCTCGCGGCAGCGTTAACACCATCGCCGGCCATGACTAGGCCGATACCTCGTTGCTACCAGCGGTGAGATTCTCTAGAGTTCTCTACTAACAATGGGGAGGTGCCTCATGAACGTCCTCTTCGTGCATCCCGGTCCACTCATGTACACGAAAATCTATCTGCGTCTGGAACCGCTGGGGCTGGAGCTCGTCGCCTCAGCGGCACGGGCGCTCGGTCACCGCGTGACGTTGCTCGATCTGCAAACGCAGTCGTCCCGCGATTACGTCCGCCTGCTTCGTGAACAGTGCCCCGACGCCGTCGGCTTTTCGTGCAATTATTTGGCAAACGTACCCGAAATCGTAGATCTGGCCAAACTCGCCAAACGGCTCCTCCCCCGCTGCGCGGTGTTTGTCGGCGGTCATAGTGCGTCCTTCGTCGCTGATGCGCTGCTCGCTCATGGCGAAGGCGCGATCGATTGCATCCTGAAGGGCGAAGGAGAGACCGCCATCGGCCCCCTCCTTGCTGCGCTCGCGGATAAGGATACTTCGCCGGGTTTGATACCGGGCGCCGTCACTGCGGCCGGCGAGGGACCGGCGGTCGGCATGCTCGAGCATCTCGACACCCATCAGCCAGCCCGAGATTTGCTCCGCCACCGCAGAAAATACTTTATCGGCGTCTTGGATCCTTGCGCTTCAATCGAGTTCACCCGCGGCTGTCCATGGGACTGCTCGTTTTGCAGTGCCTGGACTTTTTACGGTCGCAGCTATCGGGTCCGCTCGCCCGAAGCGATTGTCGATGACCTGGGCGCTGTCCGCGAGCCCGGCGTCTTTATCGTCGATGACGTCGCATTTATCCAGGCCAAACATGGCATGGCCATCGCCGAGGCAATCGCCCGACGTGGCATTAAGAAACGCTACTATCTCGAAACACGAGGCGATGTGCTACTCCGAAACAAGGAAGTGTTCCGCTTGTGGAAGACGCTTGGACTCGCCTATATGTTCATCGGTATCGAGGCCATCGACGAAGAGGGCCTGGCACTGCATCGGAAACGCATTACGTTGAGCAAGAATTTTGAGGCGCTGGAATTCGCGCGGTCCCTGGGCATCACAGTCGCCATCAATCTCATTGCCGATCCGTCGTGGGATCGCCGCCGTTTCGAGATTGTGCGCCAGTGGTGTCTCGAGATTCCTGAAATCGTCAATATCAGCGTCAACACTCCCTATCCCGGTACGGAGACGTGGCATACGGAGGCCAGACATGTCACGACACGGGACTACCGGCTCTACGACATCCAGCACGCCGTCCTCCCTACCCGCCTGCCACTGCCTGAGTTCTATCATGAACTCGTGCAGACGCAGCAGATTCTCAATCGTAAGCACTTGGGATGGAATGCCTTGAAGTCGACCGCCCGCATCGCCGCGGGGCATTTACTCCGAGGGCAGACGAATTTCGTGAAGATGCTGTGGAGGTTCAACAGCGTCTATGACCCTCGTCTCCAGCTGGCGGACCATGCGCGTCCGGTGCTTTACGAAATGCCGCTGCCCCCAAGGCGGACATCCGGCGTGCATACGGAGTTACTCTATATCCACCGCGCACGAGGCCGCGCTGGCCGTGTCTTGGACGACGCCACGGAGCAATTCGTCGAAACGACGCGCATGGGGAGGACGCCGTAAATGTCTGCCGCCATTCGGTCGAGCGAAATCCCGCATCATCAAGAGCGCTGCCCGGCCTGACCTTGCCACAGCATGTCATAGCCCAGTTCTTTGGTTTCAACACACATGGCGGCGAGCGCAGAGAATTTTTTGGTGAACAGCTCGTTGGCGTGCGAGCGCTCATGATCTTCGAACGATCTCCAGTAGGTCACAATCACGTAATGGTCCTCTGCAGTCTTTGATGACGACAGTGAGCCCTCCTCTGAGAGGAAACCGGAAAATTTGAAAACCTGCCCAGCGAGAAACCCGCCTTTGTCCCCTCCGTAGGTGTCTTTGACGACGCTGCACAGCTCGCCGACGGCCAATTCGATATCCTCGAATGTGACGCCGGCCTTAAGCGTAACCGTGTTGAACAACATTTTGGCTCCGAATGGCACGGTGATGGGTCCAAACATGATAATCCTCTCCTTTAGTCAGGCCGTTAGGCGTGCACGCGACGCTCCCCGATCCCGAGGCGTACCGCTTCAATGTCCAATTCATGCTCCAAGCGGTGGAGCACTTCGTCGCTGATCGTCCCGTCATTCCGCATGCCAATCAACGCCATCCGTTCAGCGGTGAGCGTCTCGTGGCGGAGACGCCGAAAGGCTTCGGCTGATTCCAGCGAACACTCCGGATCCACCCGGCCGTTTCCTCCAAAGCGTTGCACCCGGCGACCATAGTGCTCGCGCAGCCGGTCCACCTGCTCTCCGACAGACCACGACTCGTCGGCCAATCTGTCCAACCGTGTCAGGGCCATCGTGGCGGCATGTTCCCGAGCGAGCATTTCCTCCTGTTCAAACCCTCGATCCTCTTCAAGATGCAAGGCTCGGATCAATGGGATGAGCGACAGCCCCTGCAGCACCAGTGTGACCAGGATCACTGTAAAACTGATCAGGATGATTTCCGCTCGGAAGGGCAGCGGTGTCCCGGCTGCGGTGGACACCGGCAAGGCGAGGGCCGCGGCAAGGGTGACGATGCCGCGCATGCCCGTCCAGGAGATCAGGAAGATGTTCGGCCAGGCAGGAAGCGGATCGCGCGTCCGAAGCGACGGGCTCAGCCAGCGTGGAATCAGCGCAGCGAGCGGCACCCAGCCAAGACGCACGAGGATGGCCGCGAGGCTTACGACGATGCCGGTCACGAGGACCGGGCCTAGGTCTCCGGAAGGGATCGCCTGGCTCAACGCACGAAGTTCCAAACCGATGAGGATGAAGATGAATCCGTTCAATACAAACACGAGCACATCCCAGACCGCCCGGCCTTGAATCCTGGTGATTGGCGACACGGCGGCACTGAAATGCTGTCGAAGGTGTAATCCTCCTGCCACACAGGCCAGCACGGCGGACGCATGAACCTGTTCTCCCAACACCCAGGCTACATAGGGAGCCAGGAGCGTAATGGCAATTTCCGTAAAGCTGTCATGAGTCGCACGCAACGCCCAGCGTGCAGCGATGCTCACCGCAATTCCGATCGCGACTCCGACGCTTGCTGCAAACACAAACGTCACGAGTCCCTGCCCGGGAGCAAAACTTCCTCCCACTGCGACGCCCACTGCCATCCGATAGACGACCAACGCGGTTGCATCGTTGACGAGACTTTCCCCTTCGAGGATCGTGACCACCCGACGGGGGATGCGAAGCCGCTTGCCGATCGCGGTAGCCGAGACCGCGTCCGGTGGTGACACGATCGCGCCGAGCGCGATGGCCTCCGGCCATCCCAGGCCGGGAAGCAGCCAACGCGACACGACCGCCACAACACCGCTTGTCACGACCACCAATCCGATCGCGAGCAGCGATATCGGCCGAAGGTTGCGGCGAAATTCCCGCCAGGACGTGAAATATGCGGCCGCCCACAAAATCGGCGGGAGAAAGACGAGGAAGACGAGATCCGGATTCAACGTGACCGCCGGCAGGCCGGGTATAAGGCTCAGAATCAACCCGCCGATGACGAGGAGGATGGGATAAGGCACCACGATCTTCTGTGCGATCGTCGTAAGCGCGAGCACGACACCCAGCAGAAGAATGACGATTTCGAGCTGGTGCAATCCTTCCATAGAGTTCTCGAGAATCCCCTTGGAGCGCGCTGCGGGTGCGTAGGCTACGTGGGAGGACTCGAGGAGTCAATCGGGTGGCGGAAAAGGACACAGTATGGCTCGACCGAGGTAGCAGGAATGAGTCCTAGGGCGGCGAAGACACTTCAGGCGATTAACGGACCGGCGGCCCGCCGTCGGGAATCTGAAGGGTAATAGAAACGGCCGGCCCTTCAGGCGGCACCTGCGCCACAATCTTGTCCCCTGTCTTTAATCGCCCTGACGCGCCAAGGATCTTGGTGTCGGCGGTGACTCGGATGCGCACCTCCCGGCCTAGGATGTCTTTCACGACCAGATCCTCTGCTTCCCAATACAAGACATCGCCCTTCACCTCTTTGCTGGCGGTCGCCTGAGATGGTTCCCCGAAAGCCGACTCAACTGTTCCGGCACACAGCAGCCATAACAGCAACAAGAGTGCCATGGACTCTCCTCCTCCCTGGTTTCAGCCTAGCAATCATCCCTACCCTAGTCAGTGTACTGGGATAAACCGCTGTGCGCAATCGCAGCTCAGGGAACCCTCAAAGGAAATCTAGGGGAAAAACGAGAACCTCAGTGGCGCAAAAAGAGCGATCGTTCAGCATGCAGTGCACTGTGCAAAGAGGCATGACATGCTGGCTTCTCCTGTGCGCCACCGTACTGCCTGCTGCGGCGCAGTCCGACCGATTGGGCGGATCCGTGGAATTCCGTTCTCCCGATCGGCCGATCAGTGCGCCGACGCTCCGCTTTCCAGAAGCCGCGGGTCTGTCCTCCGATTCAACCAAGCTGCCCAGTACCGGCATGTCGGTCTCTGAGGACGTGCTCACCCACATCGATAAGGAGCTGATCCGAACGCTGAGCAGATCCGAATCCGGCCGGCGAGGCGACGATGGGCGGGAAGGACGAGCGCAGGCCAAGGACTCGTTGAAATAGCACCGCCTGTGTACCACCCCGACATCTCTGGAAGGCCCTCATTCGTGACAGGGCAAGCTGCTAGATCGGCTGTGATTGCCTCGGTCACGCTGGTTTTCGGTGAACGACGTGAGCGGGGAGGCAGGAAGAACACCATTTACCATGCATAACCGATCGAAGGAGGCTCCATGAAAGTCCTTTTCCATCTCCTCATTGTGCTCTTGTTGTCGTGGCCGGATTGGGCTTGGGCTGAGGAAGCCCCGCATGCAGGCTACCGCGGCATTGCCTCTATCTATTACACGCTGATCTGGGGCATCCTGTCGTACGGCTTATGGGACGCCTTCGGCAAGAAATCATTCTATGTAGGTGGACCATTGATCGCCGTGATCATTTACTTTTTGCTCCCGTCAACCTGACGGGCGTTCAGCGGCCCCAAGACTTCTTGGAAGACGGCGGCAAGCTCAATCAGGCATGCCGCCCATGCCCCACGCAAAGACCTGCATGCCTTCATCGCTACGGGTCTTGGGTTCGAGTTGCGCCGACCGGTTCACGTCTCAACGAACGTCGCGATCCGCAACAAACACCGAGCCGCCATTGGGTACTCGGCCGGACCGACTCCT
>DASTJX010000026.1:0-10022 GCA_035716265.1 Nitrospira sp. | reverse complement strand
GTCTTTTCGAATCGAACGAAGTAGGCCTGGCGAAGCACCGTCGCATAAATATCGTCGAGCTGGCTCAATAGCAGACCCTGGCGGACCTTTTTATTGGTTTCCTGCTGCATCAGCGCATCGGACAAAATGCGTTCACCGAATACGGACGCCGTTTCAGCGAGCGGCAACGTTGAATGGAAGGTGAAGACGGAATGGTGCGCCGCCAGCATCCCGTGTATGGCATGGCCAAGTTCATGCGCCATCGTGGCGATATCGCGGGCGTCCCCCGTATAGTTCAACATCACATAGGGAGTCAGGCCTGGCACCACGCTATAGCAATACGCTCCGCCCAGCTTGCCTGATCTCGTCGGAGCATCGATGTGGCGATCAGTAAAAATTTGTTGGGCGAGATCGGCCAGCTTGGGTGAAAATTTGCGATAGGCTTCCAGCACCATTCGCACGGCGTCCCCGTATCGATAGCGCTTGGTCTCGCTCCGGTGAGGAGCATAGAGGTGGTACCGGCTCATGGTGCGGATGCCGCAAATGCTCGCTTTCAGTTTGAAGTACTGTTGAAAGAGATCGGCATTCTCAGCGCAGACGGACAGCAAAGCCTCCACGGCGCCGTCCGGCACGTCGTTGCCCAGGTTGCGTGTCGCAATGGGTGACGCGAAACGGCGCAGGCTCAGATTCTCGGATTTCCAGTCGTTGACGAGCGTCTTGTACATCTCTGCAAGCAAATCTCGTTGAGCAAAGAAGACGCGGTACAGTTCCTGATACGCGGCCTGGCGCACCGAAGCCTTGTGACTGCGTACGAAGGTCATCAGTTCTTCGCGGTTCAGGCGTTTTTTCCTTCCGTTGACGTGCAGCGTAAAGGTCAACCCATTCGTGACGAGATCGTACAGGGTATTGACCGCACTGCGACCGGTCACGTTCTTCACGTTGATGACTTTTTCTTCCGGTTCCGACAATGTATGTGGTTGATACCGGCGGATGGTCTCCAGGTGGTACCGGACATCGCCCGCGTCAGCCATCAATCGTGCCGCCTGCTGCTCATCGACTTTCTGCCACCAGAGATCAAAAAACAGGAGGCGGTTTTGTAACACCGTCAAGCGCTCTTCGACCTGCGCCTTGAACGCGCGCGCCTTGGCGTCTTTCGTGTTTTCCGAGAACCACAGATAGGCATAGGCGCCGAGCCGAGAAACGTTTCCGGTCACACGCTCGCTGACTTTGACGATCGATTGAAAGTCGCTGCTCGTCATATCAGGGCGAAGCGTCTCCCGCGCCGCTTCAATTTGCGCCACGTCTGCTTCGAGACTCGCAAGATGTTGCTCAAGTTTCCGAACCGGTTCGTTCACCAAATCGCTCAAGTTCCATCGATCCGGCGGATTGCTCGAAGGTGTCTGCCTGGGGTTCTTCATTGCGGCCATGCGCTGCTCCTTCTCTGAGGGTCATGCAGTTGACGATCTTACCATCCGCACGACGCATGCGGCAGAAAAATCCCCGGTCACCTGCCTTGCGCGTTGACAGGTCTCCAGCAGGATGTGAAAATCCTTGCAGGTGATACCATGAATGATCACGAAATCAACCGCGCCGTTCAATACGTCACCGCGAGCACCTCCTACGGGCGGGAGACCGTCGCCACGATCCTTAAAACGGGTTTTGGAGAATTGACGGATTTGGCTGTCCAGTCCACGCGGCAGTTCGAGCGCGACGCCTTGCTGGAATATGTCTCACAATGGACGATCAAACGGACAGGACAGCCGGAACCATTAGTCCGAGAAGTGTTGAGTTGTGCCGGTCGGTGGCTCGATGAAGTCTATGACGAACTGTCGCCGACACCACCTGAACCACCGGGCACCGCACCACAAGACGACGAGGGCGCCGAACCGGTGTAGATATGGCGCGGTTTCGTCCACGAAAGACCTTCCGGCTTGTTTCGCATCTGCGTGATGGGCATCGTGAGCCGCCTCCTGCCTGGAAGCGTGAAGAACAGGGCCTGGGGCGCGATCTGGAAGAGCGTTGGAACACGCTGCATCGGCATTGTGCCGACCAATCGAGTCATCTGCGCTTGGCCCGTCTCGTCCGCCGGATTACCCATGGGGATTACGGTGTACGGGAGTCGGCACTTGCCGAATTGGAGTTGGCGACCCAGCTGATTCGGATCGGTGCAAAGGTGACTTTCCTCCCGGAATCGCAGGCGCGAACGGCGGATTTGGAATGCCGCCTGGGCCGCGAGCGCTTTTTTGTTGAGGTGACCGCCATGGTTGGGTCGTCCGGGCGACAGCGGATCCCACGGCGTCTGCTTCTCGATGACGAGGGGTCTGAAGAGATGGACCCGGGCGCGATTCTGATCCATCGCGTGCTTGCACGCATACAGCAAAAGGCCAAGCAACTTACCGAGTATGCCGATGCGGTCGTCCTGAGTATTTCCATTCCGCGCGCCGACTTGCGCGGCGAACGAACCGCACGATCGGACGCGCTGTGGCTCGATCTGAAGGCGCTGGCGGGGTCCGTGACCCTCCTGCTCACCAGGCTGCGTATGCTCAGCGCTGTGATGATCTCATTCTGGGATGTCGAGCCGATGCCTGCTCAGGCTGGTACGAGATTGGCAAATGTGGAGCTAGTCGAACGGTCGAAACAACAACCGGGGTATCCTCGTGTGAGGATCCTCATCCAGAATCCGGCTGCGGCTGCGCCCATGAGCGAACGCCAGCAGCAAGGTGTGTGTCAGCTGCTTTAAAGCGAGTTCCTCAAGATCTCGAGGTTTTTGGTCACCATGGCATCGCCGTTCTTAGTCGACACCTCGATCCCTGTGCTGCACACGGTTCGGCATTCGTCAAGGAGGCTCAGCTTCTGCAGCGATTGGGCAAGGGCATAGTAGGCCGCCGAGTACGTCGGCTTCACGGTGATGCATTGCCGTAGCGCATTGGCAGCTTCTTCGAAATTCCCGTCTTCCATATAGGCTTTTCCCAACCCGAACCAGGCCACTTCGTCATTCGGATCTATTCCCAAAACTTTCTTGAGCGGTTCAATTCTTGGATTAGGCATGGGTTCCTTTCAGGATAGACGATAGCAGTGCGGTACGCGCGTTGTCTATGCCGCTTCTTGCATGCTACATTCCAAGACACTGGGTCTGCCAGCTTCGTTCTCGCATCGCTGAATACCACCGATGCCGATGCAGGAGGCGAAGCGCCTATCTGCTCGCATGTGATCGATCGACCGGTCCAAGCAAATGTTGGCATGTCCCTCATCGGAATTGAAGACACTGGGCGCTCACCAACTCGCGTCTGTCCGCAAACGCGACGCTCATAGTCCTTCGCGTCTCAGACCTCGCTGCGGTCTTGCCCGGCAACAGGCGTATTTCACCCGGGGTGGGGTGGGTGAAGAACGGCCGCCATGTTTGAGCGTCTTGCGAGGATGATGAAATGCGAACCGGCCTTGTCTACCATCCGGCCTACCTTGAACACGATATGGGCGCCGACCATCCCGAGTCTCCGCATCGTCTGCGTGCGATCATGCAACAGCTTGAACAGAGCGGCACGGCGGCGCGTGTGACGAGAATCGAGCCGCGAAAAGCCGAGGACGAATGGGTGACACAAATCCATAGTCCCGCTTATATTGCCACGTTGAATCGACATGTGCCTGCCAGTGGGCGGGTTTCACTCGATCGGGATACGTCGATGTCTCCCGGCTCCTTGAACGCCGCCTATCTGGCCGCGGGTGGCGCGCTTGCCGGGGTGGATGCGATCTTGCAGGGGCAGGTAGAGCACGTGTTTTGCGCCGTTCGGCCTCCCGGCCATCATGCGGAAGCCGACCGGGCAATGGGATTCTGCCTATTCAACAACGTGGCTATTGCGGCGCGCTACGTGCAGAAAAAGTATGGGCTCACCCGGATCCTCATTGTGGACTGGGACGTTCATCATGGCAACGGCACCCAGCATAGTTTCGAGCAGGATCCGTCGATTCTCTTTTTCAGCACCCATCAGTATCCGCATTATCCGGGTACCGGCCGCGCGTCCGAGCACGGGACCGGCGCGGGCGAAGGGTTCACGATCAATGTGCCGATGGAGGAGGGAGAAGGTGACAACGAATATCGTGCCACGTTCTCACAGGCCCTGCTCCCCGCGGCTGAGAAGTTCAAGCCTGACTTCGTCATCATCTCGGCCGGCTTCGATGCCCATCGGGACGATCCGCTGGCGGGGATGGGATTGACCGAAGCCGGCTACGCGGATTTGACCGGTCTGGTGGCCGGCGTGGCGAAGCGCCATGCTCATGGCCGCATCCTTTCCTGCCTGGAAGGCGGCTACAACCTCTCGGCTCTCGCCGCGTCCGTGGATGCCCATGTGAAAGCGTTGCTCGCCGTATGAGGCGTTGGCAGACCATGCTGATCGGGCTCCTCGTCGCGGTCGGCGCGACGTACCTGTATTACACCGAAATCAAGCCGGTCGTGATTTTCGGTCTGCGCTCGGATTATGCCCATGCCATCCCATTCCAAAAGGTTCCGGACGGCCTGACAAGTCTTAAGGCGGAGTCCTGCGGCGAATGCCACCGCGAAATTTACGCCGAATGGAAATCCAGCATTCACGCCCGAGCGTACGAGGATCCCTACTTCCAGGCCTATTGGAAAAAAGATAAGAACGTTTGGGTCTGCTTGAATTGTCATTCACCGCTTGAAAACCAGCAGCCGACTCTCATTAGGGACATTCCCCGAGGCCGGGTCGAGAAAGCGGTTCAGGATCCAAACCCACATTACGACGCGGAGTATCAGAAGGAATCGGTCACCTGCGCTGCGTGCCACGTGCGGGACGGCATTATTTACGGCCCGTTTGAGGATTCCGCCGCGCCCCACCCGACGCAATTCGATCCGAACTTTCGGACTGCCCAAGTCTGTTATCGCTGCCACAATGTCGTTTCCGGTCCTGCGCAGTTCTACCGGGTGGGGCCCTGCGGGACCTACGCGGAGTACGAAGGTAAATTTTTCATGCAGGAGCGCGGATTTATCTGCCAGAGCTGTCACATGCCCGAGATCGACAGGCCTGTCGCAACGAACAGTCCCATTCGACGTGGCCGGCAGCACCTTTGGCGCGGCGGTCACGATCCGGACATGATCAAGCGGGCGGTGGCTGTCGAAGTGAAGGCGGACAGGCCGTCGCCCAAGCCGGGCGATCGTGTGGCCTTCACGTTGACGCTGGTCAATGCCGGCGCGGGGCACAAAATTCCGACGGGTGATCCGGATCGGTTTTTCACCGTCGAGTTCTCGGTCGAAGATACGGGAGGTCATGTGCTCAAGGAAGAAACGTCGACGATGGGACGCTGGATCCTGTGGCAGCCGGCGATCCTGGAGTTGTATGATAACCGCCTTCTGCCGTTGGCGAGCCGGGAGTACCAGTTTACCTATCAATTGCCGGACAAGGCGGAGGGCTTGAAAGTGAAGACGCGCGTGCAGTACCACATTGTGACGGATAAGCAGCATGAGATGCTGCAACGAAGGTACGATCTGACGGGGAACGATCCCTACCGCTTCGTCATCTACGAGCGGGAGTTTCCATTGACGGATCAATTGAAGGCAGCCCTGGATGCGAACGCCCAAGTGTCCGCCGCCGGCAGCACTCGGCAAGGGTCAAGCTGCGCAGTTGAGGCGATCGGCCGGGGTTGAAGGAGGTCCATGAACCATCCGTTACTCATCGATACCGAGACATTGCAGAAGCAGTTGGGAACACCGAACCTCGTCGTCATCGACGTGCGCGGCAACGCCGCCTATGAATATGGCGGCCACATTCCCGGAGCAGTGCACACGACCTGGCACCATTATAGTGACCCCAACGCGGTGGCCAAAGGGTTGCTCGATCCCGATATGAACCGGATGGAGCAAAAAATGCGCGCGCTCGGCTTGAACGACGACAGCGAGGTCGTCATCTACTCGAACCCGTTCGACAACTGGGGTGACGAAGGCCGAATGTTCTGGATGCTTGAGTATTTCGGTCACAGGAACATGCGCATTCTAGATGGCGGCTGGGTGAAATGGGTGGCGGAGCAGCGGCCGTTCGAACATGGCCGGGTGAGCCCGAAGACTGGAAACTTTACGGTCAGGCCGGCTGCCCACACCATCATCGGCAAAGACGAGTTGCGGGCGATGGTCAAACAACCTCCGCCCGACATGAAGATATTGGACGCGAGGAGTCTCGAAGAATACCTCGGGAAAGAGGTGTCCGGCATCCCTCGTCCGGGCCATATTCCTTCCGCGATTCATCTCTCCTGGAACGGGTTCTTGAATACCAATGCCACTGTCAAAGACCTCACAGCCATCAAGGCCGCTCTCGAAGAAAAAGGGTTGGAGCCGCAACAGGACATCATCTGTTATTGCACCGGGGGCGTACGGTCCTCGTGGCTGTATTTTGTACTGAAGCTGGCCGGATTCCAGAGCATCAGAAATTATCCCGGCTCCTGGTGGGAATGGAGCCGGGATTTTGCCTGCCCTGTGGAGAAGGATTTTCAAGGACTGCAAAAAGTGTTGGGAATAGAGGCGCCGGCCCGGCCTTCTTGACAGTGAAAAAGTGGCTGTGTAAGGTGACTTCGCTACGTACGATTTCTTGCAACATCTCAAGAGTTGGCAATCCAACCACGAGGAGGAACCTATGACGATGAGCATTCGACGCGGAGCGGCGGCAATGGCCGCAGTCGCGCTGCTGGGCCTACCGCTGGTAGCCCAGGCCGACAACAAACACGTGAGTGAAGCGGTTGAACATGCGAAGGGCGCAGTCGATCACGGCAAGCAGGGCCATGCCGATGCTGTGGCGCAGCATGCGGAAGAAGCGTTGAAACACGCGCAGGCCGCGGGCGTCAAGAATCCCCATTTGGATGAGGGTATCAAGCACTTGAAGGAAGCCATTACCCACGGCAAGGCCGGTCACGCCGACAAGGCGACCGAACATGCGGAAGGCGCGGTGACGCACCTGTCGGAAGTGAAATAACGTTTTAGCCAACCGTGCTGTACTGATGACGGGCGGGGATGATGATGTCCCGCCCGTTGTCGTCTGTAAGCCGTTCAGGATGGGGAACAGCATGTTGGCTCATCCGCCCATCTCCGGGCAGGATTCCTCCTCCACGTCTTGGCACCCACGTCTGAATCGGAGAAATCTATGCGGGTCGGGTATTACCAAAACAATCCGGAGTTCGGGAAGGTTGCCGAGAACTTGGACCGCATTGCGGACAAACTCAAAGACGCCGAAGCCGACCTACTCGTTCTGCCTGAGCTGTGCGCCTCCGGCTACCAATTTGTCTCGATGGACGAAGTGCGCGCCCTGGCCGAGCCGATTCCCGCCGGACAGACGACGACGCGCCTGCTGGATCTCGCCAAGCGCAGACAAATGGTGATTGTCGCCGGCTTGCCCGAGCAGGCCGGTACAGCCTATTACAACTCGGCTGTCGTTGTCGGGCCGCTGGGCTTTATCGGGAGCTATCGCAAAACGCATCTCTTTTTCGAGGAGACGCTGTATTTCACGCCTGGAGACACGGGATTTCACGTCTGGGATGTCGGACCAGCTACGATCGGCGTCATGATCTGTTTTGACTGGTACTATCCCGAGGCCGCTAGGGCATTGGCGCTCAAAGGCGCGGATATCATCTGCCATCCTTCCAATCTCGTGCTGCCGAACTGCCCAGATTCCATGCCGGTGCGTTGTCTGGAGAATCGCGTGTTTGCCGTGACCTGTAATCGAACCGGCAGCGAGGCGCGCGAAGGCAAGGACCGGTTGACTTACATCGGCAACAGCGAAGTGGTTTCTCCGCGGGGTGCCATTCTGCAGCGTGCCCCGCGTGATCAGGAGGCCCTGTGTGTGCTCGATATCGATCCGGCTGAAGCCCGAAATAAATCGCTCACCCCCTACAACGATCTGCTTCGTGACCGTCGAGAAGCGTTTTACCGGTAAGCTCGGGCCCCGTCTTTTGCTGGGTTGCGTGTGGCGAATCGGCAGGATAGGATATTTCTCATCATGCAGATTCCTTTGAAGGCGCAACTTGGCAAAGGCATCTTTCTTGTGGCCGCGCCGAATCTCCGCGATCCCAACTTCAGACAGACGGTGGTTCTGCTCTGTGAACATGGAGCGGAAGGCGCCCTCGGCGTGGTCGTGAACCGGCCGACGGCGATGTCTGTTTCCGAAGCTTTGCCACAGATGCCGGTGTTGGAAGGACAGCGTCATGTCCTGTTTTCCGGTGGGCCGGTGCAGCCCAATCAGGTCATGCTGCTGTACCGATTGGATCAATTGCCTGACAACTCCCATCATGTCTTTGATGGCGTCTGTTTGGGTGGGGATATGGAATTGGTGGATAAAATTCTCACAACTACTCACGGCAAAGAAGCCTTCCGCGCCTACGTCGGTTATTCCGGCTGGGGTCCCGGGCAGCTCGAGTCCGAGATGAAAATCGGGTCTTGGATCACCGTTCCGGCTGATCCCGCGACCGTCTTCGAGAAAGATCCCAGTCGCGTGTGGTCCGAGATCCTCAGTACACTGGGGGAGGAGTTTCGAGTGTACGCGGATATGCCCTTCGACCCCTCCCTCAACTAGCAGGTTGCTCAAAGAACTTCATGTTCACCCGCCCAACCCCGATGCGCCGCGACGCATGTTTCGCCAAGCCTCGTGCGCGCATCGCTTAAAAGCTCACGTACAATTCATAGTAGGCTTCGCCTCCGCAAACGTGACGCTCATTATTCTTTGCGTCGCGAACCTCGTTGCGGCCGACCCCGGGAACGAAGCGTCCCGGGGAAACGATTGCGAAGCAATTGGTGGGTTGGGCCGGGTGAAGCTGGGCTTCGAGGTTTGGGCGGGTGAAGAATAGACGATCTTTTTGAACACCCTATAAGACAACCTGCCAGTCGATCAGCGTTGCGGCCCTATGTGCGGAGTGCTACTCTCACGCGATGTTGCAGCCGCCGGAAGACGCATCGTCTCGGTCCCCCTGCACCTGCATCTTCATTCTTGCGCTGATGGTGCCCACTCTGTTCTTCGGCTGCGGCGTCGCGTATACCATCGTCAAATCCGAATCGAAGCTCGACAACTTGGCCGTCCCGATGACGAAGGGGCAGGTCATCGACGAAATCGGGCGGCCGGATCGGGTGCTTCGGGATGACGGCCGCATGCTGGTCTGGGAATATTCTTTGACGGCACGCCGGCAATGGCTCTACGAACTGGGTCTCTGCCCCATTTCAGTCTGGATCGGCGGATGCATCATCTATCCCTTTACCAATGTCGCCATGGAACATGAGAGGGAGTATCCGCATCATGTGGTGCTCGTCAATGAAGAGTTATGCGCCTGGGGCACGCCTTCAGCAATTCTTCAGCGCCGGAGAACCTGCGAGTCGACCGGTGTGCAATCCGGCCGTCAGCCGGGTGGTGCTGGGAAGCCTGAGCCGGTCGTGACAGGGCTCGGCCCCATTAATCGAGACACCGTCGACCGCTATCAGACTATGGCGGTGATGCTGTTTGAAGATGCGCTGGGTGTAGCGGGATCCGGCTCCCGCGTGGCAGGCATCGTCACGACGTTGCTGCTCGATCTCGACATCAACGTGGTAGAGCGGGCGAAACTCGATGAAGTCTTGAAAGAACAGGTCATTCAATTGACACACGCGGACGATGCCAACGTGCTCAAGGTTGGAAAACTCGTGGGGGCCCAGGCCATCATCGTAGGCGGCGTCCAAGAATGGGAACGCCATGAGCAGAACCGCATGAACAAAGTGTCCCTTTCCTTCCGAATGATCGACGTTGAGACGGGGCAGTTGCTTTTCAACGGTGAAGGCCACCTGACTGATTTCACCACCGACGATCCCGAGGGGTCGGCCCGCCTCATCGTCCATCGTGTTCTCGCTCGCTTTGGTGCCCAGACCGGCTTGCTGGGATCCGGACGTATCGGCGTGAATTGGGAGTTACTGGAGGAGAATGGAGCGAGGTTTTATATGGTACGGGAGCTCCGGAGCGGGCTTCCGGCTGAGCGGGCTGGACTCAGAGTCGACGACCACATTGTGGCTTGCAACGGCGCTTCACTGTCAG
>DASTJX010000025.1:0-3388 GCA_035716265.1 Nitrospira sp. | reverse complement strand
GTGAGGGGCCAGGCTCAACTCATACTGGGCTGCCACGCGCCGCGAAATGGGGTTTCTGACACCGTTTTGCAAGGCTACCCGATCGGTGTAGAGACTGCATCGGTTGCGGAAGATGTGTCGGGCGAGACGTCGTCTGAGGGGACGTCACGAATTTGAATGGAGTCGACTCGTTGCTGGGCGAGGACGTCCGAGATGATCACGACCTTGTCCCCAACCTGAAATTGTTCTCGCTCCTTCAAGATCCGGAACGCCGTCTGCAGTGTCTTTTCAGGATCCGAACTGAAATCAATCTTGAACGGAAAGACACCACGGTTGAGCATCATGGTCCGTCGCGGTTGGCTCATGTTGGTAAAGGCATAGATGTTGGTCGAGAACGGACGGCAGTTGGCGACGAGATCGGCCATAAGTCCGCGTCTCGTGATCACGACGATTCCTTTGGCGTTGACTCCCTCGGCGAGCTGAACGGCCGCCGCCGCCAATTGTTGTTTATTGCCCGTATCGCGCAATTGTTTCGCAAACCGCAATCCGGGTATGGTCTCGGATTTCAGCGCAATCTTGCGCAGATACTCGACACACTTGACCGGGTACTTCCCAACCGTGGTTTCTCCGGACAGCATGACGGCATCGGCTTCTTCATAGATCGCGTTGGCGACGTCGGTGACCTCGGCGCGGGTAGGGTGCGGATTGTGGATCATGGATTCGAGCAAATGGGTTGCGACAATCACTCGCTTCCCGTGCTCGGCACAACGCTGGACGATCGTGCGCTGGACATTCGGAAGATCCTCGATGTTGATTTCTACTCCCAGATCGCCACGTGCGACCATAATGCCATCCGATTCCTTGATGATCTCCTCCAGGTTACGCACGCCTTCCTGGTCCTCAATCTTTGCAACAATCTTCACCCGCCCGACCTTTTCACCCATCAGTGCCTTGAGTTGCTGAATATCCGCGGCTTCACGGACGAACGAAAGCGCGATGAAGTCCACATCCCGTTCCAGACCGAACAGAATATCCTTGGTGTCCTTGTGCGTAATCGCCGGCAGATTGACACGAATCCCCGGGAGATTGACGTGGCGCTTACTCTTCAAGAGCCCACCGTCCAAGACACGGCACTGCATATGGCGCTCTTGCTTCTCCAACACCTCCAGGTTGATCAGCCCGTTATCCACCGTGATCCTGTCTCCCACGTTGACCTGTTCGAGCAAGTCTTCATAGTCAATGTGGATGGAGCTTTCTTCAACGTCCATCGGCCCGCGCGTAGTGACGGAGACGATGGCGCCCTGCCGCAGATCGAGCTCATTGGAGAGGTCGCCGGTGCGGATCGCCGGGCCTTGCGTATCCAAGAGGATAGGGATGGGAAACCTGACCTTCTTGTTGAGTGTCTTAATGTGCTGAATGACCTTGGCGTGGGAGTCGTGGTCGCCGTGGGACATGTTCAGTCGCGCGATGCTCATCCCGGCCTCGTACATCTTCTGCAACATCTCGTAGGATTCCGTAGCCGGGCCGATTGTGCAGATGATTCGTGTCTTTTGCATGCGTGCTCCCCGGGTGTCGCCCTAAATCCTCACAGGTGAAGCCGACAGACGGATACGATGTGATGCGGAGGATACGAGAAGAACCGAGGCCATTCTACTTTTAATCGTCGGCCAGGTCTATCGGTGTGTGAAGCGTGGTTCAGAGTGGAGAAGGCGCCGGCCCGCCACGCGCCGCGAAACAGTTCCTGACGCCGGGTTCGCCAAAAAAGAGAAGGTTCCTCTTTTGCTTCTCCCCAGCAGAGCGGCCGGCTTTCGAGACGTTATCCTTTTGATGCTTTCGCTTCCCGTTCCCGTCTGGCCTCAGCCAAGGCTGTGTCCAGAAGTCCTTGAATCGAGCGGAGAGCATCCTCCAGGTCAATGATCTCTGTCGAAAGAAACTGATAAGTATCAGGATTGCGTTTCGATTGAGCGGTGAGCCGCACAAGCAATGCGATCCGTTCTTTGAGTGCGAACCGAATGGGCCAGGCCGGTTTCAAGCTCCGTCTTACGGCGTGCCAGCAGATCAAGCGCCGGACCAATATCGGCCAATTTCAGGCAAAACGTGACAGGCAAATCCTTCATCGCGCTGGCCGGCATATCGGAGTACTCAGCTTCCGCGGGATCTTGCACGATGGTTACGCCTCCCGCATCGTGGAGCGCTTTTAGTCCAACCGTGCCGTCTTTCAGCAGGCCGGTCAGAATGACCCCGATGCCGCGACTGCCGAATTCGCTGGCCGCTGATTGAAACAGGATGTTGATGGTGGAGACCGGAGCATCTTCCTTCTGACGCGTCAGGTGCAACGTCCGTCCTTTGATCGAAACGGACATCCCGGCAGGGCATGTGTAAACCATGCCGGATCGCAACCGTTCATGTGAGCGGATCTCTACGATCGGGACACGGGTTGCCTCACCAAGCCAGGCGTCCAGTTGAAACGGCTTCAACGGAAAAGAATCTTTCCGGGCCATATGCTGCATGATGATGATGGCAGCAGGGATATCGTGCGAAATCTCTCTGACAACCTCCCTGAGAGCCTTATGACCTCCAGCCGAAGCGCCAATGACGATGAGATTCTCTATCGGCAATTCCGGCAGCCGGCCGGTGCGTTCCGGCTGCTCCTCGCTTCGCCTCAGACGATCACGCGAGGTCGAACTTTTGTTGCGCAAAGGTTGCTTTGCCACGGAAAAACCAATGTACTCTCAGTAGAGTATGCCTCCGGTGAAGGGGAAAAGCGAGAAGACCCAACGCCACGTTGGTTTGGTTGCATCATACTGTCGAGGAGACACTCCATGTGACTGTCCTCACGTTGCCTGGCGAGCGGGTCATGCTGCCCGATTTTGCAGGCGGATTATTCGGCCATGCGGCGAGAAATGCTTGTCTAATGGGTGTATCTTTGTGAAAAAAGTAGGGAGCTTCCTGTTTTGCTCCCGAAGGAAGCACGCTGTGGAGGGGGGCATCGCGGTCTAGTATCCTAGCGATGTCCTATTCGTTCCAAGCAGTATCAAGAATTTCGATCCATCGTTCAGTTTCCCTTCTCCCGCCCACGAGTCGCCCTTACCGTTCGCAATAAAATGCCCTTTCCGTCTGTCGCTACAGGAGATTGTGCCTTCCGTAGTGGTCTCGGTGACAGGGACAAACATCTTCCCCGCGCAGGACAGCCCCGCTGTACTTTTCACAGAAATAACCGCATCTCTCCCAACCTTCCCGCTCGCAGATCCTTGCAGGATGTGATTTCTTTCGATTCTCATCGTGGCGGGAACTGTTGCAGAACAAGCTGTGAGAACAATACTCATCAGAATGATAGCTCTTTTCATGTATTGCCGAAGGGACTCAAAGCGCGCGCCCAGGGTAATTGTTAATAACGGCTTGAGCTGCA
>DASTJX010000024.1:0-10676 GCA_035716265.1 Nitrospira sp. | reverse complement strand
GGCCTTTACGAAAAAAGAACGCGGTTTGATGGACCAGGCCAGCGAAGACGTCACAAAAGCCCTGGAGCGAGAAAAGCTCTTCGATATGAACGTGGTCCTGAGTCGTCCGCTGGTGAACCAGGAACAGGTATCGGTGGCCGCTTCATCCCCGCCTCTATTGTTGTCCGCGCCGGTTTCGCAGCTCACGCCGCAGCTTCAGGAGAACATCACGGCCCTCCTGACCGACGCCGCCGAGACGGTCAGCTACGACCGATCGTGGGTATGCCACTACGATCCCATTGCCGGCAACGTAGAAGTGTTGGGCATGGCAGGAGACCTAAAAGGCGAGCACAAGGACGGCAAGAAAGATATGCGGCCAGGCCATCGCCTTGCTCTGGACAGTTCGGCGGCCGGCTGGGCCATTCGGCATCGTAAACCCCGGGTGGACCACGATTTGGCGTCCACGCAAGGCCGCTTTCTCGATCATAAGCAGCTGTTCAAAGATCGATTCCAGTCATCGTTGGTCTTTCCGTTTTTTGTCAGGGGACAGGTCGGCGGTACGGTGACGTTGGCTTCCCGGGAAGCGGACCGCTACCAACCGACGGATGCACGGACACTGGAGCCGCTGATCTTGAAACTTGCCGACCTGCTCCAAGCTCCGCCGCCGGCAGCGGCCGCTCCGGCGCCTGTTGTCGACGAAGGCGGGACCTCCGCTGCTCCGGCTCAGCCGCCTGCGATCTCACAAGAGCCGATTATTCGCAAGCAAGAACGTCAGGCCGCGATCGGAGAATTCAGCGCCTTTCTCGCCACTGAGGTCCGGGAACCGCTCGGCTCGATTCGAGCCCAGTTGGAAGAGGTCACGGGAGAAGGCGTGCTCGATTTCGATCCCCAAACCCGTGTCGAGAACGCCATGCGCGACCTGATGAGGGTCGAAGCGATTGTCAATGAGATTTTGGACTTCGCGAAGCCGCTGGAATTGAATCGACGCCTGGTCCGTATTCCGGAGGTTATCGAAAGCGCGCTGACCGTGGTGGCCAATGACCTGGAAATCACGAGAATCCAGGTCGGGAAAGAGTATGCTCCCATCCTTGCGCCTGTCAGGGGCGACGAAGCGAAGCTGCAGCAGGTGTTTCTCAGTATTTTCAAGAATGCCTGTGAAGCGATGAGCCCAGGTGGACACCTGACCATCCAAGTCGCACAACATCGGGCAGGGCGAGGGATAGAAGATCATATTCTCATCAAGAACGACGGAGCACCGATTCCGCCGGAAATCGTAGACAAAGTCTTTGAGCCGTTTTTCACGACAAAAAAAGCCGGCTCAGGCTTGGGCCTTGCGACCGTGAAGAAGATTGTGGAAGAACACGGCGGCTCAATTGCCATCGGAAGCGCACCGGGCGAGGGCACTACGGTCACCATCCGGCTGCCCGGTGTAAGCAGGGGTCCGTCTTTCCGTCATCGGGGTCGCAGCCGTCGCCCCCATCGGCGGTAGACAATGTGGTGACCTCGTGTGTTCTTAAAGACAACTATGCCACAGGGCGCTCGAAATGGTTGCCGGCAAGGCCCAAGCGAATGCGCGAGGCGTGCGTGGGTTATACGTCGAGCGTCTGAGCCACGTGAGAACGCAGCCGGAAACCATTTTCAGCGCCCTTTTCCCCGCTTGACAGGCCTCCCTCCCTTTGGCTATCATCCCGCCCACTTGATTCGCTGTTGATATCGGAACGCAACTACGGCATTCTTCAGCCATCATTATTCAAAGGAGAAGAGTATGAAGCTCTTATTCGGCACTGTTGCGATGGTTTCCGGTGTCCTGTTTGCGGTTTCCATGGCCTCGGCCAACCCGGCGCTGCTGCCCAAGCATGAGGGCTATCCAATGAAGAACAGCGGCAGCCCAGTGAACGGACAGCCGACGGCGAACGACCCTGGCCAGTCTGATGCGCGAGGCGCATCGACATTAACGAAGGCCGCGGGCTTCGATGACAAGCATGTGTCGCAAAATCTGAAGAAAGTCGACAACGACCGAATCACGGGGAGCGAGGGTGCCGGGCGCCTTCCGAAAGTCCAAGGTCCGCAGATCCAGATCGCTCCACCCGTTAATTCTGCAACCAAGATTAGTGGCGATCGCAAGATCGAGTAACTGGCTTCGTCGAGCATAAAAAGGGAGTAGCCGTGTCAGGCTACTCCTTTTTTTTTGCCATTTCTCAGGTCATTCTGAAGCGATAGAGCTTGTTGGCCCACACTCCTGCATAGGCAACGCCGACTCGTGGGAACGTGCCCACGTGATCCCGTGAGACCCTGACACCTCGGTCTTCGATCCAGAGTTGCCGACCGGCCGTCATATCTAACCGATTCAAAGATAGATCGATGTCCAACGCGCGGCACAGCCGGCCGGGTCCATCGACCAGCGCACCATCGATTTCCAGCGCCCGGATTAACACGGCGGCAGGAAATTCAGTTTTTTCTGTCACGACATTCAGGCAGTGGTACATGCCGTAGATGAAATACACATACGAGATTCCCGGTGGCCCGAACAGGACCTCGGTTCTCCGCGTTCGCCCTTTCGATGCGTGGCACGCCAGATCATGCGGCCCGACGTATGCCTCAACCTCTACAATCTTGCCCGCAATAGTCCCCTTGCGGTTTTCTCGCACCACGTACTTTCCTAACAACGACCGTGCGACTACTAAGGTCGAGCGGCTGTAATAGGCGCGTGTGAGAATCTTTGCCGACGAGGTATCTCTCAAGAGTCCTCTGTGATGAGGCCGTTCAAAACACACTCCCGACCCAGGCCGCAGCGCGAAGTCCTGAGGCGTACTTTACCATGCACGTCGAGGGCCCACGTAACCGAGAACGCAGTTGGAGTTTGTGTTCAGCAGCCGATCAAAAGTACCAGGCTAGGCCGCCCATAAAGAAACGGGGATTGCCGGGAACAAAGTGAATATCATTGACGCCGGCCGCTTCATTTCGCAGCCGGGATTCGAAGAAAAACGTGGCCTGTTCCCATTTCGTATTGAACAGGTTTTGGATAAACAGGAACGCTTCCAATCGCCCATGCGGCATCTT
Organism: Nitrospira sp.; assembly: GCA_035716265.1. Lineage (GTDB taxonomy): Bacteria > Nitrospirota > Nitrospiria > Nitrospirales > Nitrospiraceae > Nitrospira_C. Next base: position 7,637 of record DASTJX010000024.1, on the reverse strand, counting down.
GACCGGCAAGATGTATCGCTCGGACAGATCGATGTCGATCCAGGACGGCGCCTTGGCGGTGCGATCTTCAATCAATGGCCGGACACCGAGATAGGTCGCCTGGATTTGTGAACGCAAGCCTTCCGGCCATTGAACGAGAATGGCGCCATAGGCGGTAAGTTCCGGCGCCAGCGGAATCGCGTCCCCGTTGGCGAATTCAGCTTTCGACCACGTCAGGCTGCCGTTGATGTAGATCGGGCCCCATATCTGACCCCTGGCTGCAACCTCCACGCCACGACGGCGAGTGGCGCCGCGGATTTCAGTCGTCCCTTCATCGCCGACGAATACCAATTCCGATCTGAGGTCGATGGCCCACAGCGTCGCGATCAATTCCATCCCGTCGGGTCCCCAGGGTTTCGAACGTGCCCCCAACTCATAGGTTCGTGCGCGAGCCAGCGGTGAAGAAGCCGAAGCGACCGCCGATCGTGCATCGTTGCTGTGGTAGCCATCGCCGTAATTGGCGAAGAACTCGGTCTGGAACCATGGGCCCAGAATCAGATTGGCCTTAGGGAGCACGATGCTCGAGGAGGTGCGTCCCGCCGGCTGTTCTGCACAATCCGGGCAACGGTTCTGCACATTGAAGGTGAATGTCTCCGCACGGAGTCCTCCCGTCAATCGCATCCACGGCAGCGGTTGAACTTGAGCTTTGAGGTAGGGTGCGTAGGAGGCTTCCAGGATGTCGCTATCGGTCGTCGTGCCAAGCGGATTGCGTCTGACCTGGGTGCCCAGTCGCGCATGGATGTCATCGACCCTGGCTTGGAAACCGATCGTGCCGATACTGGGCATCCCCAAAAACTCTGACCGATGTTTGTAACCGAGGTCGCCGCCATACATGACTCGACTATCGTGTTGCTGAAAGCCGTCGCCATTGACGGGATCGTTCAGAAAAAAGGTGAAATTGGTGTACAGGTCAAGCTTATAGTACTGGCCATAGGCATTCGCGAAAAATTCACCTCCTGACTGAGTATCGTAGTGATAGTTCAACCGGCCCGTACTCCGCAGGGTCTTACCGCCTTCCGATGGATCGATCGCGCCGAAGCGATCGAGGGTCCCGTCTGTGACCGCCCGCAGCGGAATTTCTCCCGATGCGTTCCATTGTGCTTTGTGAAATGTTGCCGTGAAGCTCAATTCATCGCGGCTGGACAAGTTCGTGGTGACCTTCCCAAGCAGGTTCGCACGAAAATATCGGTTGTCGTTTAGAAAAGGGCCGTTCGTGTAGTAACCCTCTCCCGCGAACAAGGTACGGATCTTGTCCTTCGTGGGAGAGAACATGAGAATATACCGCTGCGTGTCGAACTGTCCTCCTGCCGCCTGTAGGATTCCCTCTTTCACGACTTCGCGGGTTCGAAAGTTTACCGCTCCGGCGGTATCGAAATCGCCGTATTCCGGGAGATAAGCGCCTTTGTACACATCCAGCCCTTCGATCGTTTCCGGGATGATAAAGTTCAGGTCGGTATAGCCTTGTCCGTGCGCATGAGAGCGAAAGTTGATCGGCATGCCGTCTGAGAAAAATGCGACGTCGGTGCCATGATCGGCATCGAAGCCGCGCAGAAAGTATTGGTCGGCCTTCCCGGCACCGCCCGAGTGCTCGACAGCCACAAATCCAGGAATCAGCCGCAGAACCTGAGCAGGTCGGCCCTGCGGCTGAAGGAGATATTCTTTATCTGGAATGAATTGCTGAGAGGACGAGGCGTGTGGGCGTTCGGCGATGACCGTCACTTCCGGCACATCCAACTCGACCGTATCCGGATCGTGCGCGAGCACCGGACCTACGTTCAACACGACAGCGGAACTCACCACGACCAGCCAGCGATGATTCACGCTCACCCACCCTCCATCTCAATTCATGAGTGGACGGATGAGACGTCCACGACGGTCGTCCGGCGGCTGACTCATCAAGCCGGGCAGACCCTCGTGGCCTGGCGGTTCTTGTTCATATGAATCACATGTGGTGGGCGGCAGCCACCAACGACGTCACCCGCGTCAGCGACCGCGCGATCAACGCGTCAAGCGTTTGATCCTCGGACCCGACGATTTCCAACCGAGCGCGATTGATCGGCAGCAGGACCTTCGTAGCCCTCGCTGACAGAATGGCTTCCGCAATGTCCGATGTTACTTCGCCAAGCATGGCCCCGGGCAAAACCAGATTCAACGACGTCACGATCACATCCACATCCGCTACCGCCTGCGCGATGGCTTGCGCACCAACTCCCACAGAGGAAGCCCCGGCCGCCTTCATCGCCTCTGCCGCCGCAACGTTGGTCCCCAAGGCGATGATGACGTGCCGTCTTCCCAATTCGGTGTGCAACCCGGCGACCAGCCGTCGTCCCAATCCCCCGCCGCGACCATCGATGACGCACAAGCGCATCGCTCACACCAGTCTCTTGCCGGTCGTGGTCATGGTCAGCTTGCCGTGTTTGACCCCCTTCACGCTAACCAGCGCATCGGCGACCTCTCTGATCTCTGAAACCTTCCCCTTGACGACCAACACTTCAAGACAGTGATCATGATCCAGATGAACGTGCATGCCGGCCATGACATGCCCCTGGAAGTCGTGCTGGATATGCGTGAGTTTCCTGGTGAGATCGCGCACATGATGGTCGTAGACGAACGTGATCGTCGCGACCGCATCGCGGTTCGTATCCCCGCTCCATTCCTGACTGACCAATTGATCACGAATGAGATCGCGAATCGCTTCAGACCGCGTGGCATATTTCCTGCGCCGGACGACGTCATCGAAGTCACCGAGTAGATGGTGATCCAAAGAGACGCCGAATCGAACAAGTTTTTTCATGCTGCGATGCTACGTTTAAACAATTCGTGCTACGAAATATAGCGGTACGACTCAAGGGAGTCAAATGGCGCGTGATCGGAGATGAGGGATGCTATTCGCCCCGAACGGGGATGTAGAGAATGGTCCCTTGCCGGTTGACCAGGAGCAGCGCCAGGTCGCTTGATTTCATGGGGTCGGCGAGGCGCTGAAACATGGAAAAATTCGGAATCGGCTGACGGTTTAATTCCAAGATGACGTCGCCTGGCTGCAGACCGGAAGATTCAGCGGAGCTGCCCTCTTCGATATCGGTGACGACCACCCCGCTGCTGACGGGTAAGTCCATTTGCCTGGCCAAAGGAGGGGTGACATCGTCGAATACGACGCCGGACAAGGGGTGGGCCCCCGACGCGGTTGCGGCCGCCGCTTGCGCCTTTTTCGCGCGCTCGCGCGGCGCTTCCTGCACGGTGAGATCGACTTGTATCATTTTGCCTTCCCGGACGAGGTCGAGGCGGTGCTTGCTGCCGATAACCGCTGCGGCGATCAAATTGCGGAGGTGCCCGCTGTCCATGACGTCCCGCCCGTCGAACCGCTCAATGACGTCGCCTCGCTTCAGCCCGGCTTTCTCCGCCGATCCCTTGGCCTGCAAATCCGTGACTATTGCCCCCTTCACGTCAGGCAGCCGAAAGATCTTTCCCAATAGCGGGGTGACGTCCTGAGTGGAAGCGCCCAGAAATCCCCGTACGACGCGCCCGGTTTTGATGAGACTCTGCATGGCGGCTCGAGCCATATTACTCGGAATGGCAAAGCCCACCCCGACGCTCCCGCCAGTGGGGCTGGCGATGGCCGTATTGATGCCGACAAGCTCACCGCTTGTGTTCACGAGGGCGCCGCCGGAATTTCCCGGATTGATAGGCGCGTCCGTTTGAATGAAGTCTTCGAAATCCGCCACGCCGACATCCGCGCGCCCAACCGCGCTGACAATTCCGAATGTGACAGTGCGGCTCAACCCCAATGGATTGCCGATTGCCAAGACGAAATCGCCGACGGCCAGATTGCTGGAATCGCCCCAGGGGACCGTGGGCAAATTCGTGGTTTGGATCTTGACGACGGCGACATCGGTTTTGGGATCAGTCGCAACGACCTTGCCTTTGAACTGTCGCCGGTCGGCTAAAATGACTTCCACATCCACGGCATCGGCCACCACGTGGTTGTTGGTGATGATGTAGCCATCGGAAGAGACGATGACCCCTGAACCTTGACCATACTGCCGTCGGGCCGGCGGTTCCTTGAACAATCCGAACGGAAGCGTTTCATCGCTGAATGCCTGATCCCGCACCATGACTGTGGAGGCGATGCTCACGACGGCGGGAATGACTTTGTATGCGGTGGCCTTGACCTGATTCTGGAGGTCGGTTGAGCTAGCGACCGGAACCAGGCGGCCGGCAGCCTCTCCTGAAGTCGATATGGTCAATGTGAGGACTAGAGCCGCGAATGCTCGCACAAGGAAAGAAACCGAAGCCGCCATACCAACCTTTCTGATTGATACAGTATGTGAGCCGTTCGAGAATGCGTAGCCTAGCATGAGGGTGGAGAGGACGCACTCATAAATCTACATGACGCAGACGGAGCGCGTTGGCAATCACAGACACGGAACTGAAGGTCATCGCGGCACTTGCAATCATTGGATTGAGCAGCAGGCCCCAGAACGGATACAGCACTCCCGCCGCGATAGGCACACCAATCATGTTGTAGATGAAGGCGAAAAAGAGATTTTGCTTAATGTTGGCCATGGTGGCTCGACTCAGACGGATGGCACGGACGAGCGCCCGTAGATCGCCCTTCACGAGCGTCATCCCCGCACTCTCCATCGCAATATCCGTCCCCGTTCCCATTGCAATTCCGACGTGAGCGAGCGCGAGGGCGGGGGCATCGTTGATTCCATCGCCGGCCATCGCCACCACACGGCCTTGCGATTTGAGTGCGGCGACAATGCGACCTTTGTGATCCGGCAACACACCGGCATGGACTTCTGAGATTCCCAACCGCCGCGCCACGGCATCCGCGGTGAGCTGGTGATCACCGGTGACCATTACCAAGCGTACGCCTTGTTCTTTTAAGACTCGGACCGCTTCCGGAGTCGACGGCTTCATCGGATCAGCAACACCCAACAGCCCGGCGGCCTTCTCGTCGACGGCGACAAATACGGTCGTCTGACCCTCTGCTCTTAAGCGTGCCGCCTCTTCTTCGAGCACCGCTAAGCCGGAATCCGAAATCTTGAGAAGTTCCCTGAGCAGCTGTGTGGTACCGACGGCCACACGATGCTGGTCGACTACCCCTGTGACCCCATAGCCTGTGATCGAACGGAATTGATCGACCACGCCCGGCGTGAGTTGCCGTTCTTCCGCGCCCGCGATGACCGCTGACGCCACCGGATGTTCACTCCGGCGCTCAAGCGTGGCGGCCAGCCGCAATACCTCTGCATCGGTCCAGGGAGGTACGAAGCGGATGGATGTCAATTTAGGCTTGCCTTCGGTGAGGGTTCCGGTCTTGTCGAAGACCAGGGTATCCACTTTACCCAGCACCTCGAGTGTTTCTGCTTTGCGGACCAGGACGCCGGCCGTCGCACCACGCCCCGTTCCGACCATGATCGACATGGGCGTCGCCAGGCCCAGGGCACAAGGACACGCAATGATCAACACGGCTACAGCATTCACCAGCGCAAACGCCAACTTCGGTTCAGGCCCCCACAGAGCCCACCCCACCGCCGTCATGATCGAGATGGCTACAACGACCGGAACAAAATAGCCTGCGACGATGTCGGCCACTCGCTGGATTGGCGCACGGCTCCGCTGAGCGTCACTCACCATCTGAACGATGCGCGCCAGCAAGGTCTCGCTGCCGACCCGCTCAGCCCGAATCAGAATGCTTCCTGCTCCATTGATGGTCCCACCGGTCACTGATGCGCCAGTCCGCTTTTCTACGGGCAATGGTTCTCCCGTTACCATCGACTCATCCACCGCCGTCGCGCCTTCGATGACCACTCCGTCCACGGGCACCCGCTCACCTGGCCGTACGCGCAGGAGATCCTGTACCCTGACTTGGTCGAGCGGCACATCGGTCTCACGCCCGCCGTCGACCCTTCTGGCGGTTTTGGGGGCCAAACGAAGCAAGCCCTTCATCGCCGAGGTCGTTCGGCTGCGCGCGCGCAATTCCAAGACTTGTCCTAACAACACCAGTACCGTGATCATGGCTGCAGCTTCGAAATAGACGGCAAATGAGCCATCGTGCGTCCGGAAGGAAGCCGGCAGCATGCCCGGTGCGATCGTCGCGACCGCACTGTACAGATAGGCGGCGCCAGTTCCCAGTCCAATCAGGGTGAACATGTTGGGCGACCGGTGGACAATAGACGTCCAGGCTCGTTCAAAAAAAGGCCATCCGCCCCACAGAACGACAGGAGTGGCCAGCAGCAACTGAATCCAGTTTCCCTCTGCATGGTCCACTTGTCCCCGGAGTATTGGAATCATATCGGCCATCGCGAATATCATTACGAACAACGCTGGCCCCAGACTGATCCAAAACCGCCGGCTCATGTCCACAAGCTCGGGATTTGGCCGCTCGTCCAGCGTGACAACCTTCGGTTCCAACGCCATACCGCATATGCGGCAGACTCCTGGCTTCGTCTCAACGATCTCGGGATCCATCGGACAGATGTATTCGACGGTCGCACCGGCCGGTATCGCGATGGGTTCTTGTGACCGTTGCTCCGGGGGAATCAGGTAATGGGTTGGGTCCTCACGAAACCTGGCTAGGCAGCCGGGTGAACAGAAATAGTAGCGCTTGCCTTCATGGACGTAGGAGCCGGCAGCACTTTCAGGGTGAACCGTCATTCCACAGACCGGGTCGATGTTCCCTGGTTCCACCGGTGTAGGAGCCGGCATCATCGGCAGCGGGTTTTTCTTCCCCAACGTAATCAACCCTGGCTGACGAGCCTGCAGTGCCCGCTGGGGATCGCGCTTGAAGGTCTCGAGGCAGGAAGTCGCGCAGAAATAGTAGGTCACGCCCTGATAGTCATACTGTCCGGCTGCGGTGGCCGGATCGACAGTCATCCCGCAAACAGGATCTACAGCCATTGCACCTCAGAAAGTGAGTGCCGGGTTGTGAGCCCTGCGTGGTGAGCTTCAGGTTAGGGGCGCCGTTCGCTCATCAGTCGGCACACAGCACTCAAGGACTTTCATCTCTTTCCGTCCGCATCGAGGATACTTTGAATCACGAGCTTGAGATTATCCGGATCGATCTTTTCGACCTTGATATTGCCGTCCAGCAGGATGGTGGGCGTCTGCTGAAGCTTGATCCGCTCGCCCCACTTTTTCCCCTCTTCAAACAACTGAGCCGGTTTACCGCTAGCAAGCCCTTCTTCGAACGCTTTGGGATCCAGTCCGACTTCTTTGATCAGTACTTCGCGTAGCGAGCGGTCGAGCACGCCGGTCACCTTGTCCTTGTGAATCGTACGGAACAGGACCTGTTTCATTTCATTTCCCTTGCCCATCAGCTTGGCCTGCTCATACATATCGAAGGGCGTCGGAAGCTTGCCTCTGATCACGGGGAACCCCACCATCGTCGTCTCGAGCCTTTTCCCGAATTCCTTTTCTAGAATCGGCAGCCCTTCCCCATCGAAGTAATGACAGTGAGGGCAGTAAAAATCCGCGAACTCGACTAACTTGACCTTTCCCCGTTGATGGGTTGACCGCTCGTCTTGAAGCATTTCATATTTACCCTTGAGTTCGGGCGGTCCTGACGCATGAACGATGTCCGCCGCCGGAAGCAG
>DASTJX010000023.1:0-6327 GCA_035716265.1 Nitrospira sp. | reverse complement strand
CGCCGGGAATGTCTCGCGTTCACAAAATCAGTGAAGCGCTTCGGAGGGAAGCTGGTCTTACTCGAACAGCCGGTCGTCCGAGAGGACTTGGAGGCTCTTGCTGCGATTCGGCAAGAGACGGGCATTCCCGTTGCGGCCGATGAATCCGTCAGGTCTCTCCTGGATGCAAAGCGGGTGGTTGACCAACATGCGGCGGATTACATCAATATCAAAACCATGAAAACAGGCGTCATAGAGGCTCATGAAATCGCCCTGTATACTCTCGCCTCCGGCCTGAAACTCATGGTCGGGGGCATGGTCGAAACGAGAATTGCAATGGGCTGCTCATTCAGCTTGGTGCTCGGCGTAAAAGGCTTCGAGATCCTCGATCTGGATACCCCGCTGTTGTTGGACAGCGACCCCGTCGTAGGCGGCTACCAATACCGCGGACCCCGCCTCGTGCCGTGGCATCGGCCCGGACTGGATCTGCTTGTTCGTCCTTCTGACGCCATATCAACCCTCACGCACTGATGGTAGCTATTTGTGGCCGACAGGGCGAATGGCCGTGTCGGGAAGAGTTGAAGCCATGATCGAACAGAAACTGCTTCATGTCGCCACCTCTTCACACTTCTGACAATTCAAGATGGTGCCCAGATGTTGGTCTCGACCGGACTGAGTCAATACCCAAGGCCGGTTTGTCATGGGTGGATGATGACGCACGTGCTGTCCGTGCCCGCAGGCGAGGTCCGCAACCCAATCACCGACCTCATCGAGGTGGTACCCCACAATCTGTTGATCCATCATGACCTTGAGTGGTACGTGTCGTCGCTCACCGGGGTTCAAACGGACGTTCCGCCCCAGCGTTGGCTGTCTGAAAGACCCAGCGACCTGAAGCCTCGGCATCAAATGAGCCGATGAACCTCAGACCATCCTCCACCGAACGGAATTCGATCAGTTCGATCAGACATCTCTGCGGGTCGAATCGGCGCACATCGAACTGCCCAACCACGTACAGGCGGCCCGATGTAGCGAGATAGAGGTTGCGCCGACTTACTCCGCCGGTATCCGGGAACAGCTCGCTGGTCGCTGCACAGCCAGCGGCCGTACTCACCGTGAGTGCGAGATTGAAACGGGACAAGAATGGATGCGTGGCGATGCGGGTGACGGTTACCGTGAATCCGGGGGGCGACACCTGAGCGACCGCAGAAACCGGCACGTCGCTGTTACATCCATTGAGGAGCCCGATACAACCAAGCAGGCTGCCCCTACCCCAGCTGCAGATCACTTGACCGGTGGAACTTTGGGAGCCGCCCCGACAGCATCAAGTCCCGCTTGGGCACAGGCATCGTCCAGATGTGCACCTGGGGCACCGCCCACCCCGATGCCGCCAACGACGTCGTTGCCAATTTCAATCGGGAGACCGCCGCCAAGTATGAGAATTTCGTCATTCATCTCCCTCAGCGCCTGCAGCGTCGGAACCTTCCCGATCAGTTCTGCCAGTTCCGTCGTCGCCCGTCGGAGACTGGCAGCCGTATAGGCCTTCTTCCTGCTACTCTCGACCGTATGAGAGCCGGCTCCATCGGCGCGACCCATAGTCCGTAACACCCCGGCCCGGTCCACAACAGAAACACTGACGCGATACCCGTCCTTCTTGCAGGCCTCGATGGCAGCTTGAGCTGCCTTACTCGCCATTGCCAGCGGCAACACGGATTCTTTCGGCAATTCATCTGCAAGTGAGAAGGACTGAAAGAAGAGTACGACAAGACCGGCCCCAATCAAGGGCACAGTCGCGTATGCGTGGGATAGTCGAAGACGGTTCAGAAATCTCATGCAGGCAACTCCTCTTGAAGCAGGTGGACGGATAGGCCAAGAAGACTACGAAGAGGGAAGGAGTGTCAAGGGGAGGCTATCGTGACGAGGGGGAAAATGCGGGATTTAACTCCAGACCACACGTTCCTGATTCAGGAGATATTCGATGACTTCGATGCTATCGCGCATTTGCGTCTGTGCGCGCTCGGACATGGGTATCACGGCCCCGCAGATTTTCCCCGGCTCAATGTCATCAAGGGATGGGATACCTTCGGGCCCGCGCTTCTCAAGCTCTTGTTTGTAGCTAGCCACGCTTTGCCTCCTGCCTATGACCCGTTTTGCTACTGTCACGCCAGTCCTCACATACCTAGCGTACTGATAGCTTAGCACACGAAATGGCAGCGACCAGGCAAATCTCACAAACCGTTGAATACTAAGTAGTTTACTCAGCAGGAGGGAGGGCTCCAAGGAAGGGGAAGGTACCGATTTTCCGCAACGGTGTGTCTGCGCGGAGCCGGAAATCGCCCTTTGCAGGATCAACGAAATACGGATCCCCAGTGATATCGGATTGCGCTTTGAGCTCGGGGGCAAGCCGATTGGGATTTCCCTCTCGGAGATAATCACCGTCGCTATTGTACAGCGCGTTATAGGAGGTCGCCGCTCGACTGGACGACGCGACGAGGAACCCGACTCGATTGAGGCCCACCACATTGCCGCTGACATCGCTCTGAGACTGGCCAAGAAAGGCCGCCCCGCCGCCGTTTTTGACCAGCGTATTGCTGACCAGCACGGCCTTGGCGCGATCATTGACTACCACCGCTTCAAACAGGCTTCGTGTAACGACGTTTCGTTCCAGACGGACATTGGATTTTCCGGCGACGTTCACCCCGTGGTCATTGTCATGAATGAAATTGCCGACCAAGACTGCTTGAGAGTCGGCAAATTGCACACCCGTCGTCTCACTCCCCCCGATGGTGCAGTCTTCAATGCGCGTGTCTTCGACCTGCTGAGTGAACAGCATGCCATTCACTGTGAGTCGCTTCAGCAACAGGCCCCGGCCATTGAACAGACCGACAGCATGCCCCCCATGCTCGTTGATCGTCATGTCACTAATTTCAATGTTGGTCGCGCCGTACGGCCATTTGCCCACATGAAGGACTCCCACCAAATCTTCACGGCCTACCAAGATGACCTTGTCTTGACCGGCTCCAATGAGTTTGACGTGATCCTTGCTGTGAATCGTGATGTCCTGCTCATAGCGCCCAGGCTTGAGGAAAACCGTGTCACCCTTTGCCGCCGCATCGACCGCTTCCTGTATCGACCGGAAGTCCCCGCTGCCATTCAAGTCGACCACGATCGTCCGCGGGGCTCGCGCAGAACCGCTTTCTGCGTGCAGGGCAGCGCACATAACAAGAGACCACACGGTCAGGCAGCCGATTATCCGCATTCGCATAATCCTCACGTTCATACAGGCGGGGCTGGTCCGAAGTCAATCGTGGGCTCGAGGCTGCTCGACGACTTTCTTGACACCCACGTGGTATTGTTCGCCGCATGATCCTCGTGGGATTAACGGGAGGAATCGCAACGGGAAAGAGCACGGTCGCCAACCTGTTTAGACGCTTTGGTGCCGACGTCATCGATGCCGATCAGTTGGCCCGTGACGTGGTCCAGCCCGGAAAACCGGCCTGGCGCGAAATCGTGAAATCCTTTGGCAAACGAGTCCTGCTGCCCGATCGAACGATTGATCGTCAAACTCTCGGCTCCATTGTCTTCCACAACCCCCGACAGCTCCGGCGTCTTGAGCGAATCATTCATCCACGGGTAGCACGGGAACAGCGACGCCGGGTGCGTGGCATTATCACGCGCACTCCCGATGCAATCATCATTTACGAAGTGCCTCTCCTGTTTGAAGCCGGTGTCAACACACGCGTGGATAAAATCATCGTGGTCACGGCAGACCGTGAGACCCAAGTCGCCCGTTTGAAGCGGCGCAACGGCCTCACGAGGCGGCAGGCATTTCGCCGTATCAGCAGCCAGATGCCGCTTGCGGAGAAGGTGCGTCGAGCCGACTTCGTGTTGGACGGCACCAAGAGCAAGCCGTTCCTACGCAGGAAGATCCGCCGGCTCGTCCAAGATTTGCGTGCAGGGAACCGTCCTGTGTAATCCCGTGGTTTGCTGTGCTAGATTGACTATATGCGCAATGTCCTGATTATCGGCTCAGGTCCGGCTGGCCTTACCGCGGCCATCTACGCGGCTCGGGCCAATCTCGCTCCGCTGCTCGTTGAAGGTTGGCAATCCGGCGGACAATTGACCACGACGACTGAAGTGGAGAATTTTCCCGGCTTCGCAAAAGGCATCATGGGTCCGGACCTGATGAAGGAAATGCGGGCACAAGCTGAGCGGTTCGGGACCGATTTTCTGACCGGTGACGTCACCGCCGCAGAATTCGGACCGCGTCCGTTGAATATCACGGTGGACCATGACCGAACGATCGAAGCCAGAACCGTGATCATCGCAACCGGCGCCTCCGCCATCCAGATCGGACTCAAGAATGAAGCCAGGCTCACGGGGCACGGCGTGTCCACCTGCGCGACATGTGACGGATTCTTCTTCCGCGGGAAGGAGTTGGTGGTTGTTGGAGGTGGAGACAGCGCGATGGAAGAGGCGAATTTCCTGACGAAATTTGCCACTAAAGTTTACGTTGTGCATCGGCGGGATAAACTACGGGCTTCCAAAATCATGCAGGATCGCGCCTTCAAAAACGACAAGATCTCTTTCATTTGGAATACGGTCGTCGAAGATATCCTTGGCGAAGAAACGGTCAGCGGCGTGCGGCTCAACAACTTGGTGACCGGAACGACGACGACTCTTCCCGTCTCTGGAGTATTCGTGGCGATCGGGCATCACCCGAACACGGCCTTGTTTGCCGGACAATTGGACATGGACGCCAAGGGGTACATCGTGACGAAGCACGGCACGGCAACCAGTGTGCCCGGCGTGTTCGCGGCAGGAGATGTGCAGGATTCGACATACCGGCAAGCGATCACCGCGGCCGGAACAGGCTGCATGGCGGCAATCGACGCGGAGAGGTTTTTGGAACTAAAAGGGCACCACTGAGGCGAAGGCCGGATGCCGACAGATGCGCTGCGCCATTGTTCATTATCACGAACTCGCTCTCAAAGGCCGAAACCGCGATTTTTTCGAGCAGCGCCTCATCGATAACATCCGCAGCGTGTTGAAAGATCTGGGCGCAACCCGCATCGAGAGTCTTCGCAGCCGGATCCGAGTCGTCCTCCCTGAACAGATCAGCGATCAAGCCGTGAGAAGCCGCTTGGCGCTCGTCTTTGGCATCGCGAACTTTTCCCTCGCGCATTCTGTGCCACTGAACTTGCTCAAGCCCGATCTCGGCGAGCTGAACCGCGGAATCGTAGACGCCGTCAAGCGGCGAACCTTCGACACCTTTCGTGTCACCGCCAAGCGGGCGGACAAGCGTCTCCCGCTGACGTCGATGGATGTTGAAAAAGCCGTGGGCAGATATGTCTGCGACCTCACGGGCAAGAAAGTCAGGCTCACCGACCCGGACCTGACCATCTACGTCGAGTTGCTGGCGAAAGACGCCTACTACTATATGGACAAATTCCCGGGCCCGGGTGGGCTGCCTGTCGGCGTGAGCGGGAAGGTGGCCTGTCTGGTGTCCGGGGGGATCGACTCACCGGTGGCCGCCTATCGCATGATGAAACGGGGTTGCAACGCAGTGTTCATCCATTTTTCGGGACGTCCGCTGGTGAGTCGGGACTCGGAGGACAAAGTCAGCGATCTCATCCAATCCTTGACCGCGCATCAGTGTCATTCGAAGCTCTTCATCGTGCCCTTTGGCGAAATTCAGCGGGAAATCGTGGCCCAGGCTCCCGCACCTTACCGGATTGTGCTCTACCGGCGGCTGATGGTCCGCATTGCCTCGGAGTTGGCGCAACGGGAAGGCTGCTGGGCTCTGGTGACCGGCGATAGTCTGGGCCAAGTGGCCTCACAGACACCGGAAAATTTGTCGGTCATTGAAGAGGCGGCGGAATTTCCTGTCCTTCGTCCGCTGATCGGGATGGACAAGCTCGAGATCACTGACCAGGCGCAGCGGATCGGCACGTTCACAACTTCGATCGAGCCGGATCAGGATTGTTGCTCTCTGTTTACGCCTCCCCACCCCAGCACCAAAACCCGGCTGGACGACGTTCGCCGGATTGAACGCGGTCTCGATACCGGTACGCTCGTCAAACAGGGCATGGCCCGGGTCGAATCCTCGGAGTTCACTTTTCCGGGCTAGCTGCCAGTGCCCGCGCCTTTTCCTTCACGATCCGGAAATGCGCTTCAAGCTCGCGCCTTAGTGCCAGGGCCACGAGCCAATCGGGAAGGATGGAATCCATAGCGACTGTCAGTTCAAAATCGGCGCGCGTTTCCCGTCCTTCGTTCGCAGGCGCTAATCTCCATACGCGGTGATAGCGTTTGAAGTCTCCCGCGACAAGATCCGTATGGATGACTCCCGCT
>DASTJX010000022.1:0-2595 GCA_035716265.1 Nitrospira sp. | reverse complement strand
GTTCCAGACGCCGATTTGCTTTGATGTCAGTGCAAGACGGAGCTGTCGTTCATGTGACCGGAGTGCATTTTCGGTCTGTTTGCGTTCGCTGATGTCGGTGGAGATACCGCAGAGCGCGTAGGGAACTCCGGCCTGATCGCGGAGCGGAAACTTGATCGAAATGTAGGTATGGGGTCCGTCGAGGTGAGGCGCAATCTCTTCGTATTCTACTGTGGCGTTCCGCTCTAACACCTCGACGTCATTTGCGCGAAAGACGTCGGCAAAATCGGGGGGAAAAATGTCATGATCGGTAAATCCGATGATCTGTTCCGCTTTCAGCCCGAAGATTTCTTCAAAACGTTGGTTGACCAATATGTACCGCCCGCTGGCCTCCTTCACGTAGATGACGGCGATGGTGTTATCGGCCATGTGCTGAAGGAGTTGCTGACTGCGACGCAAAGCGTCTTCCGCACGCTTGCGGTCCATGATCGATTGGAGAGAACCGGACATACGAACGACCCTGCCCTCGACATCCCAGATGGCCTGGCCGCGGGCTCTCACCCAGTGATAATCGCCTGATTTCGTGAGGAGACGGTACTCCTCGTCGTACGGCACGTGGCGCTCGATATGGGCGGTGATCGCATCGACGACGCGCTCCCGATCGTCCGGGTGCAGCCGCGTCATCCAGCTTTCCAAGACATCGGGAAATTCCTCATCGGTATAGCCGAGCATGCTTTTCACGCGCGGCGACCACCAGATGGGCGTGCGGGGCGAGCTCCATGGTTCGTTCGGAATCGGATGGCCGTCCCAGAAGCCGTCGGCCGATCCTTGGATGACCATCTCCAAGCGCTCCTCACTGGCCTTCAAGGCCAACTCGGCTTCTCTTCTTGCGGTCGTATCGCGGAAGACCACGACGGCGCCGACGACGCTGCCGGCTTCAGTGATGGGAGTGCTGACATATTCCACGCGAAAAGCCGTACCGTCCTTTCGCCAGAAGAATTCGTCCACCACCCGATGGACACGCCCATCCTGGATGGCGGCATACACAGGGCACTCTTCGACGGGATAGGGGGTGCCGTCCGGCCGCGAATGGTGCAGGACTTCGTGCATGTGACGGCCCAACAGTTCATCCACCCGGTATCCCAACATGCAGGCTCCGCTCGGGTTCACGAAGGTCGTGTTTCCCCGTTGATCGACGCCGTAGATACCTTCTCCGGCCTGATTCAGAATGAGGGTGTGCTGACGTTGGAGCTCTTCGAGGGCGTGAGCGGCCTTCTTGCGCTCGGAGATATCGCGAATGATGCCGCTGTAGTAGCTGCCGGTACCGGTTTTCCAGGTGGCGAGCGACAATTCGATCGGAAATTCTTCACCCGTTTTCCGGAGCCCGTGCAGTTCGACCACCGAGCCGATCAAGCGGCCTGTGCCCGTTGCCTCGATCCTGGCCAATCCCCGCTCATGGCCTTCACGGTACCGCGCCGGCATGAGAATTGTCAGGGGTTGGCCGATCATCTCTTCCACGGCATAACCGAACAGCCGTGAAGCCGATCGATTTCCTGACACAATGATTCCACGCCCATTGGCCACGACGATCGCGTCAGTCGCCGACTCGACGAGCGACTGGAACCGGTGCTCGCTTTCGGTCAGTGATTGTTCCGCCTGCTCAACTTTGACGGCGAGCTCTTTGACGCCGATCGCCCGCCGAAGATTCTGTCTGAGTTCCTCTCGGTTATACGGCTTGGTGAGATAGGCGAACGCACCTTTGACCAGCGATCCGACTGTGCGTTCTTGGGCGATGTGCGCCGTAACGATGATGACCGGCAGGGAAGGATCACGACGTTGCACTTCCTTGAGGACGTCCAACCCGTCCCCGTCGGGCAACCCAAGATCGAGGAGAATCGCATTGAATCGTCGCTGGCCGATGAGGGTGATCGCCGCAGCACAGGTGCCGGCCACGCTGACGTCATAGCCGTCGTGCTGCAGTAAATCCTGCAACCCGATGACGATGTCCGGGTTGTCCTCCACCACCAGGATGGAGTAACGCCCTCCCGGAATGACCATCAGTCCCTCAGTTGAGACACTGTATAGGTCTCTCTATGTAGACGACGCCGCTCCATGTATTGTCCTCCAAACGTAGGAGAAAAAGCGACTGTGCATACTCGAGAACACTCGTAATGCTAAGCACTTAGAACCGTACTGTCAGCCAGCCCATGACCCGGCTGCCGATCGTCTCGCCAAGAGGATGCTCTTGATGCTTGTCGTTCAAAGCGTTAAAGGCCGAAATCGCGACTTCCGCTTCGCGGAGATAGCCGGCCGATGCCTTCTGCTTCCAAAACTTATAGCCGCCGCGGAGGTTCAAAAGATTGTAGCTACCGACTCGTGGATCCAAGGATGGGATCAGACCGGCTTGAGCGAAAGAGGTGAATGCGTCGCCTTGGGCATAGGTGGCGGCCCCATAATAGTGGTAGGCAATTTCACCGCTAAGACCATTATCCCATTCTCCGCGAAGCCCAGCGTTCCACTTGAACCGGGGTGCCCCACGTTGAGCTCGACCAGTGAATGTTTGGCTAATCTCTTGGTAAGAAACATTTGCAAAACCGCTCAACCACTTTGTGGCCA
>DASTJX010000021.1:0-4043 GCA_035716265.1 Nitrospira sp. | reverse complement strand
TGTGGGATTACCAATACGACACCATGACGAATATCGTGGACGTTCAGATTCGCGCTCTCCGCAGCAAGGTTGACCGGCCCTTCTCCATCCCGTTGATTAAAACCGTCCGAGGCGTCGGCTACATCATCGAAGAACCGTCATGACTTCGTTCAAAGCCAGAATTCAGTATGGGGCCATGAGCCTCATTCTGATCCTGCTGCTGCTCTTGGATGTCGGTCTCTACCTCGGATTTGAGCGAGTGCTGCATTCGTACGTCGATACACGCTTGGAGGCGATTTCCGAAAGCTGGGCCGACATGATCGGTGACAACGCCGGATTGCTGCTTGCCTCGCTAGAACAGCAGGGCGGCACAGCCCTGCGCGTGTTTCCTGAAGAGACGACGTCCACGGAACGGATTGCTTCCATTCGCGTGCTGTCCCCCGAAGGGATCGTGCTCTGGAAAAGCCCTTCGATCCTACCGCCTGTCTTGAGCAAGGCACCGGTCCCCCGCGAAGTGTTGGATGGACTCCGCACGTTTGAAACGATCGACCCGGGAAACGGCTCTCCGGTGCGCCGGGTGTGGATGCCGATCGCATATCAGGGAGAGGTGCGGTATGTGTTGCAAGCGGAGACGGCAATGCGGCTCATGCAGAGCGCCTTGAGGGGCCTTCAGATTCTACTTGCTGTTGGTTCCATCGTGGTGCTTGGATTGGCATGGGTCGGCAGCCGCTGGCTGGCTCGGCAGTCGCTTATGCCGATTGAGGCATTGAGCACGACGGCACAGAATATCGCGGAAACATCGTCATTGACTCCGCGCTTGAAGCTCGATCCCTGGTGCGTCGAATTCCAACAGCTGGCCGAGGCGTTCAATTCGATGATGGATCGCTTGCAGCGGGCGTTCGAAGGACAGCGTCGCTTCGTGACCGACGCTGCTCACGAGCTTCACACCCCGCTGACCGCCCTCAAAGGCAATCTGGAGGTTGCATTCGCTCGCAACCGCAGCGCCCAGGAGTACCGTGAAACGCTGATTGGCAACCTGGCCTCGGTGGATTGGCTTATCCACCTCTGCCGGTCGTTGATCACGCTTGCCAAGCTGACCGGGGATGAGTTGCGGCCCCGCATGCGGCCGGTGCAAATTCCCAAGCTTCTCCGTGAAGTGATTGACGAGCTGCATGTTCTGGCCGAAGACCGCCAGATTGGCCTCAGCATGGAAGCGGCGCCGGTGCCGGATGTCTCCGGGCATCCCGAGCAGCTTCAACGCGTGTTCGTGAACTTGATCGATAACGCTCTCCGCCACACACGGCCTGGCGGCACCGTGACGGGATCGGTGAGTGCCGCGCCAAGCCATGTGCTGGTGTCCATCGCCGATACCGGCGAAGGAATTGCTTCCGAGCATCTTCCGCATATTTTTGACCGATTCTACCGCGCCGACCAGGCCCGCTCACGTGACTCGGGAGGCGTGGGACTTGGCTTGGCAATCGTCAAGGAGATTGTGGAAGGCCATGGCGGCGAAATCGCGGTGAAAAGTGAAGGGAACAAGGGAACGCTGTTCACAATCCGACTGCCGATTCCTTCTGCCATGGAACGATAGGTCGAAGATCGGAAAGTTTTTCATCAACGCGAAAGTGAGACATCCTACATGCGCCTATGCTTCATCATAGTGGTCGGGATTTTGATGAACTTCAGCGCCCAAGCCGCGAACGGGTATGAGGCCGTGACGGTCGAGAATCCCGGCACGATCATCGGCACCGTGGCGTTGGACGGACCCTTGCCCAAGCCAAAAGGCTATAATCTCACCACCCTGCCTGATCCGATTTACTGTGGACGGATTTCCGATGGCAAAGGGTGGCGTCTTTTACAGCCCTTTCAGACCGGGCCGGGCGAAGTGTTCCGCGGAGTGGTCGTCTATCTCGAAGCCATCGAGCATGGGAAACCGTTTTCCGACGAGCCCACTCGCATCGAGGCACGCGACTGCCGGTTTCTGCCCTTCGTGAACCTCGTCCGCGACGGTCACGACATCACCGTGGTGAATATGGACCCCGCGATGCATGATATCCAGGGCTATGAGACTTCGCACTTGGGGCCGCGCGTCCTCTTTAATGTCCCGTTGCCGATCAGCCAGCGTTACCCCCACGAAGCCGGACTCAGCGCACATTTTGATAAGCACTATGAGGGCATGCCCATCACCCTGCCCATTCACATGACGAAAGGACGGCGAGTCTTTACCATGCAGTGCGGCTTCCATGCATACATGGAAAGCTGGGCGCTCATAGCGGACCACCCCTATTACGCCCTCACCGATGAGAACGGTCGCTTTGAGCTCAGCGACGTGCCGCCGGGCAGCTACCGCATCAAGATCTGGCACCCCTACATCCGGGATGAGATCATACAGTCTGTGACGGTCACATCAAAGGGAACCAGTGAGGTATCTTTTTCCGTCACGCCTCCCGCCGGGCGGCTGTATGCCAATCAGATGGTTGAGAATCCCTACAACCGCTATCACCTCACCGATGATGAGCAAAGTCACATCGTTCCCACGTTGGAGAAGCAAGCGTACTAACCTCTGTTGCAAGCTGCCGGACCAAATCAGGAGGTATCGATGGCCATCGATCAACAGAAACTCGAGCAGTTTCTTGGCAACGCGGTGAACGATCTGGGCGCCGGCATTTCGGCCCTTCTTTTACACATCGGAGACAAGCTTGGTCTCTATAAAGCGATGGCGGAAGCCGGGCCGCTGACGCCCAAGCAGCTGGCCGAAAAAACCGGCACTGCGGAACGGTATGTGCGGGAATGGCTTGCGAATCAAGCCGCCGGGGGGTACGTGACGTATGATGCCAGTAACGGCGTATTTTCGTTGAGTGAGGAACAGTCCTTTTGTCTTACCAACGAAGAAAGCCCGGCTTTTCTTCCCGGAGGCTTTGAATCCCTGGCTGCTGTCTTCGCGAGCGAGCCCAAGCTTACCGCCGCCTTCCGCAGTGGACAGGGAGTGGGATGGCACGAACACGATTCCAGACTATTTTCCGGCACCGAGCGGTTTTTTCGTCCCGGCTATAATGCGCATTTAGTCACCTCCTGGATTCCAGCGTTGAACGGTGTCGAAGCCAAGCTGCGGCGCGGCGCCCGGGTCGCCGACGTCGGCTGCGGGTATGGGGCCTCGACACGCGTCATGGCGGCCGCCTTTCCCAATTCGAGATTCTTCGGGTTCGACTACCACGGTCCGTCAATCGAACGTGCCCGCCAAAGCGCCGCAGAGGCAGGGATGGCCGGCGTCACCTTCGAGCCGGCCGGAGCCAAAGATTTTCCCGGGCGCGATTACGACTTAGTGACATTCTTTGACTGCCTGCACGATATGGGCGATCCGGTCGGCGCCGCTAGACACGTCCGGGAGGCGCTCAAGGAAGATGGGACGGTCATGCTAGTGGAACCTTTTGCCGAAAACCGTCTCGAAGAAAATCTCACCCCCGTGGGTCGAGTCTACTACGGTTTTTCGACCTCGGTCTGCACGCCGGCCTCGTTGTCGCAGGAGGTAGGGCTTGCTTTGGGCGCACAGGCCGGCGAAGCACGACTACGCGGAGTTATGGAGGAAGCTGGCTTCACGCGGTTTCGCCGTGCGACCGCTACCCCATTCAATCTGGTGTTAGAAGTTCGCCCCTGACAAGGTAGGCCGATCCAACCCGACCCCGGCTCGGGGATCAGCATTATGAGAACCCTACTAATATCGACCATAGCCCCAAGCATATGGAGAATGGTAACCGTAATAGGGTCTCAGACGATCCCGGTCCCACACAGTTACATGCTTGACACGGAGCTTGGGCACCTCTTCCTTGACCTGGTCGATTTTCACGGTGTCGGGTCCGACTACCTCTCCCACGATAGTGATCAACTTGTAATCCTGAAGAACGGCTGGGTCGACCACATGCCCGTCCGTGTCCATCGCCACAAATCTCCCACGAGACTCGTGGTCTTCAGGAATCAGATCAGCTGAGAGTGGCATCTGCAACACTTCTATGCGGGTTCCGTCTTGAAGGCGCGTGGCGGATAGCACTCTGCCGCCCGCAAGGACC